>JADZAX010000447.1 GCA_020852405.1 Verrucomicrobiales bacterium | reverse complement strand
GTCCACCTGGGACGACCGCTTCTGCACGCCGGCAGAGGCCTTGGGCGAAGCCATCGAGCGGTTTCCTGCCCGGACTCCGATGGCCGTGCTGGCGTCGCCGGACGATGCCTGGCCCGCTGAACCAGCGCTCCCCGGAGCGGACGCAGCCTCCCCCTCGGAGTGGGTCTTCCAAGGCTTCCGGCTCGATCCGGCGGGGCTGCCGACGCTGCTATACCAGTGGCGGACGTGGCAGATGGCAGACCACCTGGCCCCCACCGCCGATGGCAAACAATTGCAGCGCCGGGTGGTGATCCAGGGAGGCCCTCCGCCGTCAGGGAGCCTCTACTTCCGAGGAGCGCACCAAGAAGCCAAGCCGCAAGCCCTCAAGTGGCAAGGCGACACGGCGGAGTTTACCGAGATCCTGGGAAAGGAGCCGTGACTGGGGGACTTTCCTCGTACCTGAGGACGCCTTTTGTAGGCAGATTCGCTGACGAGCCCCCGGCTGCCGCTTCTCAAAACTGGGCTTCGCGCCACGGTTCAAAGAGCGGCAGCGCGGTTTCTTTCATCATGAGTCCCATTTGGTAGGAGAAACGGCGTCCCGTGAGCTTGTTGCGCGGGATCACGAAGTCGCCTTTTGGGGAGAGCGTGAGATACTGAATCTCGGAAGCGGAGTCGTCCTCCTGACTCCGGATCTGGCAGATGAGCTTGGACTTGGGGGGCAAGGCGCCCACGATGACCGGTTCCAGAATGATGGTGGCCTGGTTTTTTTTGACGCGGGCGGAAAGCCGGGGAATGCTGTCCACGAAATCCTTGTGATCGATCGTGGCATACTGCTTGAGCAGGCCATAATAAGCCGATGCGACCGCGCTGAAATCAATCCCGGCCTCCTGACACGCTTCTCGCCACCAGTCATAAGCTGCGAGACGGCTTGACCTCGACTCATTGCCAAGAGCGGCGACGACCTTGCGGGGTGCCTCATCCCCACCGACTTGCACCAAGGCTTCGCTGAAGACATGGCCGAGCGGGTAGACGAGATTCGCGTCATAGCGGGCGGCCCAGTAGCCCGTGTTCATGATTTCCTCCAGTGCGACAGATTGCCGCGCCGAGGCGTAGGCGGCGATTTTGTGCTGCTCGGCATTTCTGGCGGGCGGGCGGAAAAACCGGTATTCCACATAGCTGGCAAGTCCTTCATGGAACCAGCGGGTCGCCGCGAAACGGTCCTTGATGCGGTCGCCACCGGTTAGGTCGATGTAAACGTGGGTGGTTTCGTGCCCCAGTACCGCCGCCAATTCGGCCGGATCCTTTGAGTAGGCGAGATTGAGATTGACGCGCTTCCAGTTGGCGGTCGCGGCGACATTGTGCCGGGTCGTGCTCTCGAGATCGGCGACCAATCCCGACACTGGTTCGCGACCGAAGAATCCGGCCACGGTGTCATGCACCCGAGGAGCCAGAGCGATGAGGCCTTCAGCGATGGCTTCATTTTCTCCGCTGTAAAGAAAGATGTAGCCGCCCGCTTCACGATTTACCGTGCGGGGATCGCTCACGACCTCCCGGACTTCCGGGGCATTCTGGTCGGCGGCCACCTCCGACAATTCTTCGCCGTTCTGCACCGAGTAAGTGATAAAAATCACGATCCAAACCAGCCCCATCCCGACCATACCAAAACCGATCGCACATCCCCGGAACCGCCATTCCCGAAAGACCCGTCCCCACCGCTGGAAGGTGTCTCCGTCGCAAAGGAACCAGACATAGGACACCACAAGGGAAACCCCGGCCAAGGAATAGAGAGCCTGGAGATTCTCCCACGGCACAACCAGATCAAAATTCCGGAACCGGTAGTCAAACGTGCTAAGCAAATGGAATCGCTCCACCCCGCGCAGACCGGCCGCATTCAACGCCATCCAGATGCTGAAGAGCAGGCCCAGAACCAGCCAGGCGAAGCGCCGGAAAAAGGAAAGCCCCATCCCCAAACAGAGGGACACAACCAAGGTGAACCATTCGAGCAGCATGGCCTTGGCCATGGTGGGAACATGCCAACTGCGGTCAAAAGAGTCCGCGTTGGCCCAATGCCCCACCCAGTGGCAACCGTTTCCGATGATGGTGATCGGCGCGATGGCCAGAATTGCCATGATCAACTTGGCAGCGAACACCTGGGTGCGCGAGCACGGCAGCGCGTCGAGGAACTCGATCGTGCCTTCGTCACGCTCCCGGGGCAGGAGGGTCAGACCGAGGGTGAAGGGGATCAGAAACCACGGCAGATGGCTCATGAAATCAACCCCGCCACGGACCCAGGCATTGAAGGTAGTGGCCACCGAGCCGCCCATGCTGTCGAGGTCGAAAAGGCTCTCGAGACCGAGCAGGCCCACGAAGACCGACAGCCAGAAAAAGGGCTGTTGGGCTTTCCATTCGTTTCGCAGCAGGGCAATCATGTCACGGGGCCAGTGGCTTGACGGGGAGTCTTTGGCTGCCGGAGCTCACGGCGCCGCCCAGTTCAGGGCATTCGAGGGTCAACGTGGCAAAAATCCGGCCATCAGCTGGAAACCGGTCCGGCAGATCCCTCCATTGCCCGGTCTCCCCCGGGGCACTGGTGTGCCAAAGATCATCCAAATCGCGTTCCGCCACCATTTGATCGAACGGGCGCAGCATGCTCCAACGAAGCCTCCAGGTCAAAGTCTCCGTCGGCGGTGGCGTGATGGTGGCCCGGTAGCGCACCGCCACCGTGTCCTCCCCTTCGGGGACAAATTCCAGATCGAGTCCGAGCCGGGGCAAGGCAGCGAGCGCGGTCGAAAGACCGGGACGTGCCGTCTCAAGGGTGGCATTCCATGCGGTGAGGAATGCGTCCTGGCTTTTTCCAGTCAGCGCCGGAAGCACCTTCGCGGGCACATTGCCGCGGTCGCGCACGATGGCCAGTATATTGTGGGGAAGATCCACGACATAAAGTTGCCGAAGCAGATCGGTCACCGCCGCGGGCCCTTTTTCAAGGGACAAGGTCTTCAATCCCGACCAGGCAAGCCCCTCCGCGACATCATCACCGAGACGTTCGGAGGTGAGAAACCAGTCCTGCAGGTCGGCCTCCGTCACGGGGCGGCCCTCGGTTGCAAGCAGCGCCCGCAACATGAGTTCCCGGTCTTCCGTGGGAGGCCCGTTCGTACCCCGGCGCACCCAATACCAGCCAGCTCCGGAACGGGGCCAGCGCTTCTCCTCCACCTGTGCCCGCTCCCCAGGCAGGGTGTCGAGCCATTCCCCGATGACCCAGGCGACAAAGCGCTCCTCGGGAAAATCTGCGCTTTCGTAGTTCCCCTGGGCGAGCACGCCGGAGGTGTTCACCAGAATGCCGCGTTCGAACTGCCAGCGGGCAAAATCCGCCCTAGGATGGAGGAACACCGGAGGCGCTTCCTTCAGTCCGAGCGCTTCCGCCAAGGCACCCAATTCCACCGCCACGCGGGAAGCTAAAGCTTTCGCCCGGGTCGGCTCTCCGGTGGCGCGCACGGTGACGGGGCCAGACTTCTCGGTGATCGCTCCCGGAGGTTCATAGGGCAACGGCGGTTTGCGGACCTCCAGGGACTGGCTGGCCATGAAGATGCCAAGCAGCAGAGCGGTGAAGAGCACCTTCTCCCGGATCGACATCTTCTCTCCCATCATGCCGGCGACACTGCCTTCGTTGATCATGCCCAACGAGAGCGCCAGCATCACGAAGCCCGCGCCGAACGCGAAGCATTCCTGCAGTGGCACCAACGGATAGATTTCACGCTCATACCCAAACCGGTCGCCCAAAAGGCGGAAGGGACCGAATTCCATGACATCCCACTCCGAATTTTTTTGCAGATACGGCAGCACGATGAGCAAGGCCACCCAGATGGCGATGCGGTAGCGCCCGGTGAGTCCGGTCAGAAAAAAGAATCCATGCCAAAAAAAACAGACGGCAAACAGGGTGAGGGTGAGGATTCCTGCAAAACGGTAGGTGTAGACCTCATGGCTGCGCCCCAGCACGGCGGCCACAGCGGTCACCGCCCCCACCAGGCCAAAGAGAAACACCAGACCAAGGAGGTATTTCACCAGCAACATGTGAACCCTTGCCAGAGGCAGGGCCTCAAGAAACAGCTGGGTCCGTTCCCGGTATTCCGTCACGACCAGCCGTCCGCTGATGAACAACGCCGGCAAGAGAATAAAAAAACGAAGATAGCCGGCTGCGGCGGCAAAGGATCCGGCGACTCCGGAAGCCATCCAAGCGTTGAAAGCAGCGAAACCGTAGAGCAACAGGAAAAACAGCGCGAGAAGAAGAAACGCCCCCCAATGCTGGCGCAGTTCCTTCCGGATCAAAGTGGAGGTGGCTCTCATTCCTTCCAAGAACGGGACTCACAGGTCCACCCGGTGGGATCCGACGAATGCGAGCACGATCTCCTCCAAATCAATTTCAAGAATGCGGCTCCCGCTCGGGAAGGGCGGCTGCTCCCATGCCCCCGGGGGAGCCCAGAAGTAGCGGATCCAGTCGTCCCCATAATGCTCCTCCCTGAGAAGGCGATAGGGTTCACCGATGACGGCGGGAGACTCCGGCACAGGCGCTGGACTGAAATATCCTGGCAACGGTGCCAACGAGGTTTCCATGCCGGCCGGCGGTTGGGGAAAAACATTTCCCGCAGGAATCAATGGCGTGGCGGGGGTTTTGCTGACGACCACTTTGCGGACACTTTCTTTGAGTGCCGGGACCGTGCCTTCGTAAAACATCCGGCCGTTGTGGATGATCCCGACCCGATCGGCAAGACGTTCCACTTCATCAATCCGGTGGGTCGAGAAAAAGGTCGTGCGCCCGTAGTTGCGGGCCTGGCTCTCGATGAGGTCGAGAAACTCGCGCCGCGCGACGGGGTCCAGACCGGCGGTGGGCTCGTCGAGGATGAGCAGAGGGGGGCGGTAAGCCAGCGCCATGGCCAGCGCCAGCTTCAATTTCATCCCGCCGGAGAGTTGGGAAAATCGTCGCAGGGGTGGCAGGTCCAGCAAGGCCAAGAGCCGGGAAAATTCCTGATGATCCCACGTGGGATAAAAGCCTGAGGCAAATTTTCCCAGATCGAGGCAGGTCATCCAAGGATAGAAATGCTGATCCTGGGAGACATAGCCGATGAGTCTCTTTTGCGCGATGCCCGGTCGGCGGATCCGGCGTCCCAACAATTCGATGTGCCCACCATCCGGCCGGATGATCCCCATCAAGGTTCGGATCGTGGTGGTTTTACCCGCGCCGTTTTTACCCAAAAACCCGTAGATTTCCCCTTCGCCCACCGAGAAGCTCAAGCCATCCAAGACACGGTTCGCCGCGAACCGCTTCGACAAGTCATGCACCGCGAGCGCAATGCGCGGAGGTGCCAAGACCGGCCCGGGTTCAGGGACCGGGGTCTGAGGAGGCGTCAGGACCGATTCTGCGGAGACAGGCGTTGCGGTCAATTCGGGAATGGGACTCCCCGGCACAGAGGCCCCGGGATCTTCCAGAGACGGAGGGGTTTGGGAGGAGGCATCGGGATCCATCGGACGATAAGTCATCATCCATCGAACAGGCCTTCCCCTCTTGCAACGGGATTTGTCCGGGAGAATTTCCCGCCCTTGAAAACGAAGGGATCAGGGCACGAGGGTGATTTTGTCCTTCTCCACCAGAACATCCCTCATCCCCGTGAGAATGCGAATTTCCTCGTCACAAGCCACTCCGAGACGCTTGAAGGCGGTAACCACTGGTCCGAACTGTTGGGTGCTGAGGGAGAATTTGCCGACGGAACCGCCTGCGGATTCCCAAATCAATTGATCCATATACCGGGACTTGACCATCCGGATGCTCATGGTGTGGCGGAATCCAAACACGGAGCGCTCCAGAAAGATTTCCACTTCGCCGGGCTCGATGTCGACATACACCCCCCTGAATTTGACCATGGAATCGAAACTGCCACGCTGCGCTCCCTGCACCCGTTCCTTCAAGTAGCCGTTGATTTCGGCCTCCGTGAACGACTTGCCGGCTTCCTGCTGGAGGAGCGCGGGCAGGGCTTCCATGTAGAGATTCCTTTTGAACGGTTCGGTCATCGCTCCATAGCCCTGGATATGACTAAGATCCTTGGGCAGAAAAAGCATGACGGCAAAAATCCCCAACAGCGCGGCTATCACAGCGAGGAGAACGGTCCCGATGGGAAACCCTTCCTTGTATTGATACCGGGGCGGTCCCACCGGACGGCCCGGTCCCGCGCCAGCACGGCGAGGAGGGACGGCAGCTTTGGGCGGGGAGAGCGCATCGGGAGCCGCTTTTTTGCGGTCCCGTCCGCCGGTGAAATGAGGTCTCATGAAACCAAAATGCGAAGTTGATGTTTTCCTTGAAAGTAAGCCGGTAGTTGTATTCCCATCCTAAACCGGGGCAACCGGGGATTCAACCCCGGGCTTCATGATGGTCAGGAGGCGCTTCCGGTGCCACTCCCGCCCGAACTTCCCGAGGAGGAAGATCCACCGGACGAACCGCCGGTGGAACCTGAACCGCCGGAAGACCCGGATCCCGAATCGGATTTGGCGGGAGTGCTGCTTTCTCCCCCTCCAGAGGAGGCTCCTTCCGCTTTTTTGGCGCCAGCCTTGTAGGATTCGCTGCGGTAATCGGTGATGTAAAAACCCGATCCTTTGAAAATGAAGCCGGCTCCGGTTCCGAGCAGGCGGCGCACTTTGCCTTTGCAGCCCTTCTCCGGGCATTTTTTGATCGGATCATCCTTCATCGACTGGAACGTCTCGAAGCGGTGTCCGCATTTCTCACATTCGTATTCGTATGTTGGCATGAGTGTGGGGATTTACAGGGCGCCCAGTATCGCGCAGTGCGGCTCAGGTTCAATGCTCTTTTTCCAGAAGTCCCCTCCAGGGCCGCTGCGGCCCCCAGGCGAACCGACCATCCAGGGATCAGGGATGCGTTTGTAGAAGAGGCTTTTTCAAAAAAACCTTACCGATCGGACCGTTTCGTTGGAAAATTTGGAAAACTTGACTATATTCCGACATCTCCCCTCAAATTAGTCTTGTTTTTCTCATGCGATCCTCCGGGTTTTCTTCTGCGTGCACTGTCGGTCTTCTTGCGGTGGTGTCTTTCGGTCTCTCCAGCTGTGGGCCTGAAAACACTGCCGTAGGCACCGTTTATCTTCCCGGAATCCGACCGGAAAACAGCAATGTGCTCGGCCATGGCTCGGATGCCACCGGCACCAGTGGGGTCATGAAGCAGGACACGGTTTCCTACTGGGAGGGAGATGGCATCGCCGGAGCCCCTTCCATCACGATCTCGATTTCCCAACAGCGCGCTTATTTTTACAAAGCCGGGCATTTGGTGGGGGTCTCGCTCGTTTCCACCGGGTCCAAGGGGCATGAGACCCCTCCCGGGAATTACAAAGTCATCCAAAAAAACCGCGATCACCGCTCCACCCTCTACGGTGATTTCATGTATCCCGATGGTTCCGTCGCCAAGAAAGATGTCGACACCAGCGTCGACAAGCAGCCTCCCGGAAGCACTTTCGTGGGAGCCCGGATGCAGAACTTCATGAGATTCCACAACGGCATCGGGATGCACGCGGGCTATCTGCCCGGGTTCAATGCCTCCCATGGCTGCGTTCGGATGCCTGAAAGAATGTCTGAAATCTTCTTCAGCAATGTAGAAGTTGGCACCCCCATCATGGTGGTCCGCTGATACCCCCGGTCGCATCACCGACCATGGACGATCCCAGCACGGACACACTGGAAATTTCCCTCGCCGAGGCGCGGAGATTTCTCTCCTCCCCTGCTGATCCCTCTTGGCTGTTGATCGACTGCCGGGAGCAGGATGAATACGATTTCTGCCGACTGGAAGGAGCCCGACTGGTTCCCCTGTCGAAGTTTGCAGAAATGGCGCCGCAGGTCCTGCCTCCGGATTCCGAACGTCCGGTGATGATCTACTGCCACCACGGGGTGCGGTCGATGCACGCCACGGCCTACTTCCGCCGACTGGGCCACGTCCGGACCTGGAGCATTGCCGGAGGCATTGATTCCTGGGCACGGGAGATCGATCCCACTGTGCCGCGATACTGACTTCGATGGCTGGTGGATCCGGTTTCCAAGCGGCATCGCTCCAACAATGGCCCCGACGAAGCAGACAAGGTGGCTGGTTCAGGGCTGAGGTTCAGAGACGGGCCAATTTGACGGCCGTGCCATAGGCCAGAACTTCCGTGCAGGATTGCATGAACTCGGTGGCGTCATAGCGGAATGCAATCACCGCATCGGCCCCCATCTGCCTGGCATGACGCACCAGGAGTGCATAGGACTGTTCCCGGGCCTCCTCGCAAACCGAGGCGTATTCGGGAATGTTGCCGCCGCCAATGGAACGCAACCCACCGACAATCCCCCGCCCCAAACCTGTCGAACGCACGATGATCCCCCTCGCAACTCCCAGGTAGTCTGTGATGGTGTGCCCGGCGATCTCGTTGCCGGTGGTGACAATCAATGGGGAAGCGGCTTGAGGCAAGGCTGGAGGATTCATTCCCATATGATAATGCCAGAGCATGACTCCGACAACATTTGAGACCGGCCACATCCTCCCCATTGCTCCCCACTTGGTTAATGCCCCCCCGAGGTCTCCCTGCCCGGATCGAAAAAGATGCGGACTTCCACGTCGTCAGTTCCAAGCCATTCCTGAGCCCGGAGGAGCGCCTTGCGCGTGGAGAGGTTGGGACTGCGCGGGGAATTGAGGAAGATGTTTTCCCGGCCGATCACCTCCACCATCCCGGAGTTCTTCAGGACCCGTTAGACCTCCTTGGTGGCACCACTGATGATGAGCTGACGGTCGGTGGAGCGGAGGAACCGGATCAACTCCTCCAGGGCCATGACACTGGTGGCATCAAGGTGCCGGGCATTTTTGAGCCGCAGGATCACGATGCGCAGGTCGGGATCGGCACAGGTGGCCTGGATCTGAGTGCGGAACAACTCCGCCGCGCCAAAGAACAGTTCACCTTCCACATGCACGATGGAAATGGCCGGGTGATGCCTGGCCCCGTCCTCCCCAGTCTCGCGGAGTTCCCCATGTTCGGAAAATTCGTATTCCCGCAAATGGGGGCGGGCTGCCTGCCGGAGATAGAGCATGATGGAAACCGATACCCCCAGGAAAATGGCGAGATTCAGCGGCATGAGGAGTGCCCCGACGAAAGTCGTCAGCAACACCGCGGCGTCGGAAGGGGTGGCCCGGAGGGCAATGCGGAGCTGACGCCGATTCACCAGCGAGACCGCGACACAGATGATGAGGGCCGCCAGGCCGGATTTCGGAACATAGATCATGAGAGGCCCCAGACTCATCAGCCCCAGGCCACACAGCAAACCGGAAAGAATGCTGGAACAGCGCGACACCGCTCCGCTTTCGAAATTCAGTGCCGAACGTGTCAAGGAAGCGGAGGCCGGCATACCGCCGACGAGAGCCGACGCCACATTGGCCACTCCAACCCCGAACATGTCCTGGTTCACATCCGGCCGATCCCCGCTCCGGCTTGCGAGGGACTTGGACATCACGGAGTTCTCCAACGCACAAAGAAAGGCGACGGAAAGAGCCAGTCCGAAGAGGGTGTTCAGATCGTAAAAAATCCCTCTGCTGGAGACCTGAGGCAACCCAAACCGGAGATCGGTGAGCCGAAAGGCGGCAAAGGTTTCGACCTGAAGGGTGCCCAGATGCACTCCGGCGTAGTAGGTCAGTGAACAGACCAGCAGAGCGATGGCAAAAGCCGGCAGGCGGGGCATCCGCCAGCGGATGAACCAATAGGAACCTC
>JADZAX010000446.1 GCA_020852405.1 Verrucomicrobiales bacterium | reverse complement strand
TCCGCATCCTCGAGTCCGAAGGGGATGGCAGCGATGAAAAGCAAGCCGACGCAAAGGATGCGACAACGGACCAGCCTAAGAAAGCCCTCCCTGTAGATAAGGGTTCCTTGTTCCAGATGCAGGCTCCCGTGACCACCCTGCTGAAGACCCGCAGCACTGGCCACCGCCAGCACGGCGATCAAGCCCTGGCTCATCTAGTCGTAAAAGCCAAAAATTTGCGCGGCATTACGATCATCCGAGCCGACTTCGTCTATCCCAAAGGAGAGCAGCCCCTCACCTGGCACCTCACCCGCAATCAGATGCAGGACATGGCCACCATCAAGTTCACCGGCGGTGACGAGAAAGCGATGGATAAACCCCTCCCAGACATCTCCACGGAAGAATGGAATTGGTATGGCACCTCCACCAGCCGGGAAGTCACGAATGTCTGGGCCGATGCTGCGACGATTCCAGAAAGAAAAGGGAAGGCCGACCTACAGCGCGAGGCACTCAGTAAAGCCCTCACGCCCTCTGATTTTGATCTAAAATCAATAGCCTCTGGTGCCAAGATTCTCTCCAAACCGCCTCCACACAAACCCAACGCTCCAGAAGTCCTCACAGAAGCCTGGCGCGCATTGCGCGACACCATTTTTCCCCAAGAAAAAGCGGGCACAAATCCCCCCTCGCCCGTCATTCGATAAACAACCAATCACCACCAAACGCCATGTCATTCACCCAAGTTCTCATCGCGCAGGAACCGCCGCTCAAAGGCGACGATGTAGGAGACGTTCAAGGTTGGCTCAACATGAACCAGTCCGGTAGCTACGACTATGCGACCGCCAACGCCGTGAAAACATTCAAGACCGCTCACGGCCTGCGACAGGACGGGATTGTGAATGAGATCACCTGGGAAACATTGGAACTGACCGCCAAGAAGAAAGCGCAAGAATTGCAGCCTGCCGACAACTTCCACAAATACGTCGGAAAAGCAAAGCTCCAGTTCCATGACCAAGCGGGCAATCCCGGCCTTACCAATGCAGAAAATTGGTGGCTTCGTTTGTTCCGAAATGCCGCCCCTCATGACCTACTTTGGGAAGGTAAAACTAACGCGGCGGGTGACTGTGTCATTGAATTCTTGGAAAACAATACCACCACTCAACCCATTGAGTGCATCCTTCTCGCGTGCGCGGAAGACAACACATTGTCACCGTCTTCGACGCTGACAATCCCCTGGGCGAATCCTGCCGCCCCGCCTCTACCGCCCACGGGCCAAGTTACAATCATTGAATACTCGGTTCAGGGCAAGTTTCTAAACAATAGCGACAATGTTACTGCCGACGAAGTGAAGTTCTTTCAAAGGAGCCTCCGTAGCACTGGAATCTACGAAGAAAGCCCCGTCACGGGAGCCATAGCGGTAGTGGAGCAGGGAAAAAGGAAATACACCGTTACCTATCCCCCTGTCGCCGCGCCCCCCCTGCAAGCCGTCCCCGACATTGTGGTCAAGGCCTATCGTAATGGGGCGCAGCACGCCATAGGCAGCACTGCGATCTACAACGCAAGACCCGTTGAAGGCGGAGTCAATATCGAATGCCCCCCAGAGGGCGTCTGGACGAACCCAGACCTCAACGGCGAGCCTTTCCATGAGTGGACCGAACGCCTTCAAAACCTCATGGGTTTGATGAACGACACTGAGCTGACTACTTTCGCTACGGGCGTCTTCACCGGCTCCGAGCCCAACCGCAAGAACGCCATTCAGCATCTGGCGGCGAATCTGGTCATCGACCGGGCCGGCAACCCTCCACCTGCCGACACCAATAAAATCCCTCATTACGAGGCGGAAAACGACCGGAAAATCCGCGAAACCGCCGTCCAAGTCGAACGAGTCCTGAGAGCCCTGCACCTCTCCCAACAAGCGGCAGCGGATTTGACGAGCATCCCAGGCTTTGAAGTTCGCCTACCCTTTGCGGAAGACAAAAAGCTCTCCCTCATTCTCAACCGAAAGGAAGCTCCGCCCGCCAGCAGTCCACTGCCGACCAAGATTTTCTACGCCTTGCTGCCCGCCACCAGCCTCTCCATGTCCTCGCCGGCAGTCCTCAACATGCTGCGCCTGGAAAAAACCGCCCGACAGCGTGCCCTCATTGAGAAAGCCAAACTGGATGGATTGATCCTCAAACTCGCGATCGAATCCGACGATAAAATAGAAAACACAGACGCACACGTCGCCTTGGCGGAATTGCGCGACAAACTGAAATCTGAGCCGGACTGGCAAATCGAAATCACAGCCACCAACCCCTCGGAAGATGAGAAATCCGCTCTGACAGCTTGGCTTTCGGCCGAAGATCAGTCAGCGGAAGACTGGCAAAAATTTCACGACACAACACCTGCGGCCAAGGACTTGGAGTGGTTGGCGCTCACCTTTAACATTCAGGGCACAGCCGCTTCCCCGACGAAGACACTTGCAACAGCATTAAAGGATCTGATACCGCAGAATCCAGACATCCGCGCACTCAGCACCTTGGATGACCGCAGCCTACGGGAAGCTGTCCTTCCCTTCGCGGAGTTCGCCATGGATCCCTCACAAGCATGGAAGGGCTGGCCCAAGAACCTCCAGGACACCGATCCCAAACGCGCCGCTGGAAAATGGGTGGAGTGGCTCCGAACTTTCGCGCCGTTCGCAGGCAACATTGATTCCCTTGATGATTTAGAAACCATCTGTCTGGGCATCGAATCCGTCATTGTCGCCCTCCGTGAACTCAATGGAAACACAGTCCGCAAGCGCAGCGATTTGGCAGAGGTAGATCGCCTGACTATAGGAAAACTACTCTGGAATGCTGCAACACGATCCCAGCATGAATGCTATAGAGCCTGGCCAGATCCCATTCGAAAGGAGGATGCCTATCATTCAGCGGAAGCCCTGTGCAATCTCATACTCGATGACGAGGAGGACGACTTGTTGAAAGCATCATGCTTTTTACCGGAAATTGAACTTCGGGTTCAGCTTCTCATGGAGCAGTGTGAAGTGCCATCCCATCAAGCATTGGATCAAGGACTACTTCTGGCGACCCTGCAAGAAGAGGCGGAGTTCAAAACGCTTTTGAAGCACGCTGATGGCGAAATTTCACCAGCCGAACTCCTCAATCGCTTGCGACCTGCCGATGCCCGTCGCCTCATGCGGATGTTTCTAGGATTTCACCCGTATTTCTCCTTCGACATCAGTCCAGATGAACTCGCAACTCTCGTTGGCACAGCCGCCGAACCTCACCGAGATTTAACAACGCTTAGCAACGAGCCTGCGGCAGCCAACCATTCCATCGCCAAGTCCTGCGCGAAAAACTTCGAGATCCTCCGCCTCCTCTGGGAACTTACCCAAAAGGACCGACACCAGCCAGGCCTCCGCACGAAGGCGGTAGAGTGGCTGGTAGAGAAAGGGAAAACGACCCAAGGCTTGGTGAAGCTGGCCGCAATTGGCAATGCTCCCGACACTCTCAAACCGATTCTTCAACGCGCTAAAGAAGCGGCCGGGGCGCCCGCTGCTCCAGAAGTCGAAGCAGAGCAGGAAGCATTCTCTCCCGTGAACGACGGAGACGAACTGATCGACTGCGAATGCGAGGCCTGGCGGGCACCCACCAGTGCCGCATCCTATCTGGTGGATTTGGTCAAGTTTCTTAGCAAAACCGGGGCAGAAGTGGACTTCCAATACCGCCGTCCTGACATCTCACCACTGACCATCACCGAGGCCAACAGCACGACCCTGATCCCCGAGATTGATCTCGGCAATGAGCTGTTGGAATCGTTGGCAGCGGGTCTCCAGCCAGCCCCTCACGCCACTGACAAAGGGAAAAGTGAAGCGGACCTTCTGCTTCACCCCGAACACTCCACGCCCAATACGGCCTTCCCCTGTTACGACCAACTCATGGAAGCGAAGTCACCAATCCCGCTGCCCTACGACCAACGATTGGACATCGTCCGCACCTACCTGGGAGCCTACGGCACCAACCGCCAAAGGGTCCTGGCGAACGCGCGAAAGGACATCTCATGGCACCAGGACCCACATGAATTGCGCGAACCCGAGAGTGAGGACCTGGCATTTGAGCGACTCGTCATTTCCCCCGAGGAAGCGGACATCTTTAAACAGCAACCTGACGCTCCTGACACACTGGCGGAACATTACACCTACCCGGAACAAACTCCAGATACCACCATCGTGGAGGCCTTGAAGCGTCTGCCTGTCTTCCTCGACAAAACCGGCCTCAGTCGCGAGGAAGCCGCCGCACTCCTCAATCACCTGCCAGCGTGGCTGCCCATCACCAGCGATCCTCTCACGTCAGCTTGGGGATGCCAGCAATCCAATATCAAGGTCACGGGGTTGGATGCGGCCATCCTCCATCGTCTCCACCGCTACCTGCGATAGGAGCGGCTGCTCCGGCAGCACTATCAGGACAAGCCAAATCTTGAATCACGATTTGAGCGATTGAAACGCATTGTCGAAGCCGTGCCGCTCTACCATGGACCCGACCAAGGGCCATGGGACCTGAACCCGAATTTTCTCTGGGAACTCGCCACCCTGATGAAGCTCTCCTGCACCGCCCCCCTTCAATGGTATTGGTGGGATCAGGGCGTCTTTTTTGCCGAAGGACCTCTCGTTCGTCAGCACGTAATCCTGGCGGACAAAATCGACCTGTCTCACCTCCCCGGCAACCATTTAGCCGCCACCACCTCTGTAGAAAACTGGTCCACCTTGCAGAAGCTGTGCGAAATAACGCTACTCGGACCGAGCACTGAAAGCAAACGCGATCCCATCCGCCGCGCCGCGCGTCTGGTTGAAATCGCCAACAAGATCCGGCAGAACCCCAGCCTAAGCGTGCCACAACTGCACTACCTGTTCTGGGAGAAGGGTCTCACCACCACAGCCCCCGAGACCGCTCAATGCCACCGGGCGGATGCGGAAGACGGCTTGGAACAAATCAATGCGGCACTGACCTTGCCACCGGGAGCCAGTTTGCCGATCTACGACACGAAGCTGTCAGTCCGCCAATTCGTTGATTGGGCGTGGGAGAAATCAGAGCTCGGCTCATTGCTCGATGGAGTTGCCGGGACACTAGGAAAAGCCAGCGTGATCGAAAAGCTGGAGGACAGGCTCGGCGATATCAACAAAACGCTGTCTCATTCTGAAATGCTGGGCATCTTGACAAAGATTCCCGAGGATAAACTGGATCAAGAGAAGAGGGTCAAAGTCCAAAAGCTGATCGATCAGGCC
>JADZAX010000445.1 GCA_020852405.1 Verrucomicrobiales bacterium | reverse complement strand
CGCTCGACTCGAAAGAAAACCAGAAGGACGACTGATTCCGGCATTCTGATTTTTGGGGCTGCGTGCCCCACCACAAGGACCTGGCGGGAAACCTCCGGGTTTTTTTGTGTTCCGGTCCCCATCTCCGGAGCACTCCTCCGGCGCAGCCTTGATCCTCCGCCGACCGCCGTTCTGCGGTCACTTTGCGCTGGAAAAAAGGGAGGGGCCGTCCACATTAGCCGCCCCATGCGAGTCCACCGCCCTGCCGATCCCGATTATGCCAGAGCTCTGGCTTCTTTGAACCGCCGTTTCCAGCCCACCCTCGGGCAGGAACAGAGTGTGGCTGGCATCATCGCGGAGGTCCGGGAGCGGGGCGATGCCGCGCTGCTGGACTTTAACTCCCGCTTTGATGGAGTGACTTTTTCCCATCCCGGAGATCTCCGGGTTTCCGGCGCGGACATGGCGGCGTCGGCGGAGCAGGTCCCGGAGGAGGACCGTGCGGCCATCGCCGCTTCACGGGACAATGTGACTGCTTTCGCCCGGCAAAGCCTGCGCGGGGATTGGTCCGCTCGCAATGCCCAGGGGGCGGAGGTCGGTGAGCGGTTTCTCCCTTTGGAACGGGTTGGCATTTACGTCCCCGGAGGCTCGGCGCCGCTGGTTTCCACCGCCAACATGACGGTGGCATTGGCCGCCGCGGCCGGAGTTCCCGAGATCGTGGTCTGCACACCACCGCAAAAAGACGGCGGGATCAATCCCTCGCTCCTGTATGCTCTCCACGCGGCGGGGGCGACCGAGGTCTACAAGGTCGGCGGCGCGCAGGCCATTGCCGCGATGGGACTGGGCACGGACACCTTGGCGCCGGTGCAGAAAATTTACGGACCGGGGAATTCCTGGGTCGTCGAAGCCAAGCGCCAGATGTTCGGGCTCGTCGGGATCGATCTCCTGCCCGGCCCCAGTGAGGTCGTGGTGCTGTCCGATGCCACGGGTCGCCCGGACTGGATCGCGGCCGATCTATTGGCCCAGGCCGAGCATGGCGGGGACAGCATTATGGGATTGATCACCGATTCGGAGGCGTTGCTGACCGGCGTCATGGCCGAAATCGATCGTCAGGCGGCCACCCTGAGCCGTCAAGAGCAGTTGCAGAAAGTCATTGCCGCAGGCTGCTGGTTTGTCCTGGTGCCCTCCCTGACGGAAGGGGTGGCCTTGGTGAATGCGTTTGCCCCGGAGCACGTCCTCCTGGTGGCCGCGGAAGAACAGTCCATGGTCGATGCCGTGCGCACCGCCGGAGCCATCTTTGTCGGGAACCACTCGCCGGTGGCGGTGGGGGATTTCCTCGCCGGACCGAGCCACGAGCTGCCCACGGGCGGCGCTGGCAAAGCCTTTCCGGGACTGAACGTGGACCATTTCCAGCGCCGCACCAGCATTGTGCGGCTCGACGCCGATTCCATCAAGGCGTCCGCGCCTCTGGTCGCTGCGTTCGCCCGGATGGAAGGGCTCGATGCGCATGGACGCTCGGCCACGATCCGGGTCGACCACCCGTGATCCTTCCGATCACTGGTTGCGCAGCACGACGACTTCTCCCTCCCGCGGGGCGAGAACCCGGTCCGACAGTTGCTCCGCTTCGGCCGCCACCATGAGTCGTCGTAGGGGATCGTGCAAATTCTCTCCGCCCAGCGGAAAGGTCGCGTAGTGCATCGGGATCATCTTTCGGGCTCCGAGGTCACGGAACGCCTGAATGGCCTCCTCGGGGTTCATGTGGACATCCCGCCCGCTCGGAGCTTCATAGGCACCGATGGGTAGCAGCGCCGTGTCGACGTCAAATCGCTTTGAGATTTCCGAGAATCCCGGAAAGTAGGCGCTGTCGCCGCAGTGGTAGATCGCGTTCCCCGGCAACCGGATCAGGAAGCCGCCAAACCCCCGGTGGGTGTCATGGATGAACCGCGCTCCCCAATGGTGGCTCGGGGTAAAAATGATCTCGATCCCCCGCCAGTGGAAGACGCTCCACTCGTGCATTTCCTGGACCAGCCCGACCTTGAGCCCCCGGAAGAGCGGACCGCAGCCATGCGGAGTGAGGACCGGCTGTCCGGACGCGATGCCGCGCAGGCTGGGACGGTGGAGGTGGTCAAAATGGGCGTGGGTGACCAGTATGAGATCGATCGGCGGCAGGTGCTCGAGGCGCAGTCCCGGCTCCCGGGTCCGCTTCATCGGCCCATGCCAGAGAGCCCAGTTGGGATCAATGACGATGTTCCCCACCGGGGTGCGGATGAGGAACGACGCATGGCCGATCCAGACGAGTTCGATGGCATCCTCATCGAGGCTCTCAAACGCCGGCACGTCGCCATTCGCCAACTCCCGTTTCCTCAGGATGGCGGGCAGCACCTGCCTGCTCCAGAAATGGTAGTTCCGCTGGGCCCAGCCCTTGGTGGGTTTGAGACCGACTTTGTGCCCTCGCGAGGGTCCCAGGAAATGAGGAGGATGTTCCACCCGGTCGTCTTGGTGAGGATGTGATCGGCCGGGAGGAAGATGGGAACTCATGGAAACCAGAAAGGGACGATACCTAAATATAAAGGAAATCTTCCAGGAAGGCGATTCATTTCCCCGGCACGATGGCGTAACGTGACCATGGGAACACCTTCGGAAGTCCGAATTGCAGGAATTGGGCCAGAGCCCCGCAGCAGGTTTCGGCGCGTCTTGAGCGTCCGATCAAGGATTCAGCGGCTTCCCAGATGGGCTCTGAGGATGCGCTTCATTTCTTCGATGGCCCCGGGATCGGTGTAGGCCGTGTGGCTGGTCGGGACGATCAGTTCGGAAGCGGCGCCTTCCTGGTGGGAACTCCAGTATTCCACCGCTCCATCCGAGCTTTTCGGAGTGTTGCCCTTGCCCCGGTCTCCTATGATGCTGTGGTAGATCACGCCCTTGTGGTACGGAGCAATGTCCAGAGCCGCCACCATCGGAGCCCCCGGCATCAGCGATTGCACACTGGTCACCTTTTTGTCGAGGGGAATCTTCAGACTGTCGGCTACCTCCGGGACGCTCTGAAGCAGCCCTGTGGATGTGCGAACCAAATCTCCCGGGAGCTTGGCGATTCTCGAGATCATCCCGGCGACACCCACTTTGGCCAGATTGGCTCCCCGGTGCGGGGTGGCGATGAAAACGGCCCGGCGCACCGCGGGATCAGGCTTGAAAAACAGCAGGCTTTTCGTCCTTTCCTTTTGTTCCGGAGTGAAGGGAACGGAATCGAACGGCGCATCGCTGAACTGCTTCCATAGGGTGTCTCCCATGTCGGCGACGAGGGTGTGGGTCAAAATGCCCCCCATGCTGTGGCCCATCACCACCATGTTGCGGGAAAGCGGATCCTGACCCCGGGGGTCGTATTTGGCCCTCACATCGGCAAGTTTGTTCCGCAGCAATTCCGCCGACTGAGCCACCGGGTAGCTGCTCGGATAGGAGAAGACCATGAACTGGTAACGCCGTGAAAGCTCGGGATCCGCGAGGAACTCAGGGATCAGGTCGCGCCAAATGATCGGCACGGAAATCAGGCCATGGATCAACAACACCGGAATGCGCTTGGGATCATACGGCTCCAATAGGTAAATGCCGGACTGTTTAATCCGCTCGTCAGCTTTGAAGAACCCGTCCAAGCCCCAGCTCATTTCATTACGGCCATTCAGAATCACCGCGATGGGAGCCGAATAATCGGCGGCGAGAGGGAACTTGCGCGACCCGATGGTCGTCTCGGTCACCAGCATCGGGTTTTTCAGGGAAAGGGTCACCGCGCTGGTATGGGCTCCGGTTTTACGAACGTTCTCCATGGTCAGGGTCACCGGAACATGCAGCCCCCGCAGCGGGTAAAACTTCATTTCCTCGGCGCGCTCCGGTCGCTGTTCCCGGATGCCGACCATGGCGGCGCCACAGCCTTCCCGGGTCTTGCTGGCGACGCCTTTCTCCTGGAGGGACTCCGCGGAGATGCCCCGGTCGAAATAAAGGGCCGGGTAGTGGGAATTCTTCGCCAGGTCAAACTGGATCGTTTCGCCGTCACACGTGACGAGGTAAGGGTCGCCCTCAAAACGACGCGGGTCATCCACCCAATACTCGGCGAACCGCGCCAGGGAGCGGTTGTGAATTTCCAGCAGGGCCTTTTCGGCTTCCGAACCCCGGGGCTCCGGAGAGGTTTTGAGCAGTTCATACGCTTCCGTGGCCGCCTTCAGATAACAGCCCGCGGCATCCACATGCTGGCCTTTGGATTCCAATTGACTGGCCTGCTCCAGGAGCGAGCTGCTCGCGGTGGCGAACGCGCCCAACACAGACAGGGGCGCGCCGGCGACCTTTTTCAGGACCTGGGTGGACCGCAGACCTTCGCGGGTCACCAGTCCGGGGTTGGCTTTGACGCTGACCGTGGAGCAGGAGGTCTGACACAGTCCGAGGGCTCCGACCATCGCGAGGAGCAAAGCCCATCTGGCGGGAGCAACGCGTTCCTTTCCTGCCGGAGTATGGGCGGATACTTGGATTTCCAGGGTCTTTTTCATAATGTGAAAAGGGGGCAAGGGAAGCGGGGGAGGGACGGATCGGAAGCCGGGACCAATGGACCAACGGTGGCCACCCGGCAAGAGACTTTTCTCGGTCAGTTCAAGGCGTTATCCTCCTCCCGACGGAATTTTCCATGAGGGTTGGGCGGATCAGTCCCTTCAGCTGGTTTTGACCGGAATGAGGTTGACGCCACGGGCCTCCAATTCTTTGCGGGCCATCGGGCTGATCGATCCCGTGTAGACCAGATCCACAGCGGAACAGCCGGATTCCTGCTTCAGTTTCAGGATCGCCGCGATCCCTTCGCTCACGTCCTCGGTCCAATAGGCATGGTCCAGGTAGGCCGGCACCACGAGATGCTTGTCGTGGGTGATTCCCACCGGCATCGACCGGAAGGTGGTCAACGCGGCGAAAGGATGACCGGCGTAGGCGTGTTGTTGCAGGATCTGGGCACTGCGCCGGAACACCTGGCTCTGGGAGGAGGAATCGATCTGCTCGATCGCGGAGAGCCATTCCTCAACACCGTCGGAAACACCGATCCCTGCGAGGGCCCGGATAATCAGGGACTGGTCGGCAGGGGAGCAGGAGGCCCGTCCCATGAATTCCCCGGCCCGGTCCTTGGCAATGCCCACCTTTTCCAGCAGGCCGACGTTTTCCTGAAACAGCCGGGTCGGCGGGGTCAGATAGACATTTTTCAACTGCTGGGTGGCGTCCCCTTCCTCGGCGACGGTGATCAGGCCGTCGCCGGGAATCGCCACTTTCAGGCCGATCCCGCCGATCGCGGCGCTGTTGGCGAGGCGGGTCAGCTCTTTTTGCAGCGCCTGGTTGTCGGTATAGGGATCCACGCCCAATTTCGCCGCCAGGGCGAGCTTCTTCTCACCGACCTGGAACCAGTCCTGAATGGGGCCGCCGGTGTAGGTGCCATCCGCCTTGACCTTGTTTTCGGTGGAGGAGACTCCCCGTTTCACCAGGGAGACCATGCCTTTGGGAATGTTAAAAATGGTCCGGACCGGTTTCTTGACCGCGCCACCGAGGGTTTTCACCGTGGAGACTCCCTGGCCGACCAGGCCTCCGATCGCCGCTCCGGCGACATTCTTTTTGTCCAAGGCCATGTAGGCATGGATTTCCCGGACCCGCATTTTCAGCATCTCGGTGCCGTAGACCTCCCTCACCTGATCCCCCGCACGAAGAATGTAATGGTCGAGGAGGTGCTCCGCGACCACCGTGGGATCGACCGAGTGGTATTCACTGCTGAGCCAGACCGGTTCGAGCAGGTCCGAGGCTTTCATCTCCGGCGGCGTCTCGAAGGACTGCGCCTCACTGCGAGGTGCGGCCCAGCTGAGCGCGAGCAGGACGGCGCATCCGGCCAACACCGGAAAGCGGAAAGTCACTCGGTGGGGCAGGGAGGAAAGAAAGGGGTAGGTCACGGTTCTGTAGGCTGACATGGCCAGGAGTGTCGCCGATATCGGACAAAGCGAAAGTCGAAAACCCGGGCAGGATCCCTACCCCAAGACACTCTCCTGCCAGTGGCCGCTCTGCTCCCAGCCGTGCGCCGCGCGGAAGAGATCCGGCTCCCCGAGGGGTTTGGCGAGGAATTGCAGGCCCACCGGCAGTTTGGAACCGCCTTCGGTGGCCAGACCACAGGGGACACTGATGCCCGGCAGACCGGCCAGATTGGCGGGGAGGGTGAACAGGTCGGCGAGGTAGAGCGCCAGGGGATCGGCGTCGTTGTCCCCGATCCGGAAGGCCGGAGTCGGCGTGACCGGTCCGGCGATGACATCACAATGGGCGAAGGCCTTGTCGAAATCGTTCCGGATCAGGGTCCGGACTTTCTGCGCCCTCAGGTAGTAGGCATCGTAGTAGCCGCTGCTTAGGACATAGGTCCCGAGGATGATGCGCCGCTTCACCTCCGGACCGAAGCCTTCCTCCCGGGAACGACGGTAGAGATCCAGCAGGTCCACTGGCTGCGCCGTGCGGTGACCGTAGCGAATGCCGTCGAAGCGCGCCAGATTGGACGAGGCCTCGGCGGTCGCGATGATGTAATACGTGGCCACGCCGTAGTCGGTGTGGGGCAGGGACACTTCGACCGTTTCCGCCCCGAGCGATTTCATCCGGTCGATCGCCTGCTCCACCAGCCCCCGGACCCGTGAGTCGAGACCGTCGCCGAAAAACTCCTTCGGCAGGCCGATTCGCAGGCCCTGCAGCCCCGCGGTGCCCCGCAGGGAGGCCCTATAGTCCGGCACCGGGGCATCGAGACAGGTGGAGTCGCGCTCGTCCGCACCGGCAAGGACCTGGAGCAGGGTCGCGGAGTCTTCGACCGATTTTGTGAGCGGCCCGATCTGGTCGAGCGAGGACGCGAAGGCCACCAGTCCGAAGCGCGAGACCCGTCCGTAGGTCGGCTTCAGTCCGACACAGCCGGAATGCCCCGCCGGTTGGCGAACCGAGCCTCCGGTGTCGGATCCCAGCGCGGCGATCGCTTCGTCGGCCGCGACCACCGTCGCCGAGCCCCCGGAGGAACCGCCCGGCACCCGCTCCGGATCCCACGCATTCCGGCAGGGACGGATCGCGGAGTTCTCGCAGGAGGATCCCATCGCGAATTCATCCATGTTCGTCCGGCCCAGCGGAATCGCTCCGGCGGCACGGAGCCGGGCGATCACGGTGGCATCGTAGGGCGCCACGTAGCCGGTCAGGATTTTCGAGGCACATCCGCAGGGCTGGCCCTTGACGTGGAGGTTGTCCTTGATCGCGATGGGCACCCCGCCGAGCGGCAGGGAGAGATCCGCGGCTTCCGCGGCCGCGAGGGCGGTTTCGCCGTCGAGGGAGAGATAGCCGCCGAGTTCGGCATCGCGGGCGTCGGCCGCCGCGAGGATGGACCGCACAGCATCGGCGGGAGTCACTGAACCGTCACCGTAGGCGGCCCGGAGTTGGGAAATGGTCAGGGTGGAGGGATCCATGCGTCGGAAAAATGGGAAAACTTACTCGACCACTTTGGGGACGCGGAACTGGTCCTGCCAGCGTTGCGGGGCATTGGAGAGGGTCGCCTCCTGGCCGAGACAGCGTTCCGGCCGGGCCTCATCGGGGCGCAGCGCTCCGCCTGCGGGCAGGGCGTGGGCCGAGGGTTCGATGCCGTCCACATTCAGCTCGGTGAGCTTGTCGACGTGGGACAGAATGTGGCTGAGCTGCTCCTGATAGAGGGCGACCTCGGCCTCGGAGAGGGCGAGACGCGCCAGATCGGCGACGTAGCGGACGTTCAGTTCGGGCATGGCGGAAGGCGGGGCGGGACAGTGTCCCATCCTCTAGGCCAAGACGGCCCGGATGCAAGTCTGGAATGCCACCGTCGGGCACCGGCATGGCGCATTCGATCAGTTGACAGCGGGGCGCCCGTGCTGCGAGCATCGTTGCCATGTTCCGGCCCTCCTCCGTTTGCTCCCTCGCCCTCTGTCTCGCCCTGCCTTGCCTCGCCCCGGTCCACCTCCAGGCCGACGGGGACAAAGACAATCACCCGGAGTCGGTCCGGCCCATCCCGCCCCCCGGGGTCGAGGTCCCCCCGGCCGATGCGGCCCGCCTCACCGCCGGCATCGAGGCCCTCGGAAAGGAAATCGCCACCTTGAAGCGGGATCTCGCCAAGAAACCGAACCTCCTGGCCCTCCTGCCCGACGTCGTGATCTACCACAAGGCGGTCCAGTGGGCCCTGACCTACGGGGAATTCCACAGACCGTCCGAGATCGCCGCCGCCGACCAGTTCCTCGCCAACGGCCAGGCCCGCGCCCGGAGCCTGCGGCAGGGAGAGGCCCCGTGGACCCGGCAGACCGGCCCGGTCGTCCGTGGCTACCGCTCCCGCATTGACGGCTCGGTCCAGCCTTTCGGCCTCGTCATTCCCGCCGGATACGACTTCGACCATCCCCGCCCGACCCGCCTCGATTTCTGGTTCCATGGACGCGGCGAGACCCTCAGCGAACTGTCCTTCCTCCTCG
>JADZAX010000444.1 GCA_020852405.1 Verrucomicrobiales bacterium | reverse complement strand
TGCTTGGTGGCGGAACGGTTCAGGGTGAGCTTGAGTTTTTCTCCAGGTTTGCCACGGAGCAGATTGACCGCTTCCGTCAGACCGACGTCCTTGGTCAGAATGCCGTTGATTTTCAATATCTCATCCCCGGGCAGCACGCCGGCGCGGGCGGCGGGACCGTCTTCCCGGACCGTGACGATGGTCAGGGTCTCGTTCTTCGGCGAGATGGTGATGCCGACGCCTTCGTATGTGCTCGAAGTGTCGCGCTGCAGTTGCTCGTAAACTTTGGGGGTGAGGAATTGGCAATGCGGGTCGAGATCCCTCAGCATTCCCTCAAGCGCTGAGTTGATGAGACTCTCGTAGGTTGTTTTGGAGGGATCGACGTAGCCCTGACGGACCATTTCCAACACTCTGGTGAACAGCTCGATCTGGGCGTAGCCATCATCTCCCGGCCCGGCCTCTTTCGCGGGATCCGCGGATTCCGGGGCGTCGGCGGGAGCGGGGGGATCCGGTTCGGTCTTCGACGGGGATTCAGCTTGTGCCCAAGCGGAGCCCCCCACCAGAAAAGACAAGGCCAACCACCGGAGGCGGAAAGGGTGGGGCATGGGGACCGGAGCCGTCACATTTCTCATGACGGATATGTCACCCATCTGGAAGGGGAATGCAAGGACGGGGATGCTTACTCCGCCCGGCCCACTGGACGCGCACCAGTGGCGGAGCGGTCCGTCAGGGCATCCCCCAGATCGCCACGCATGGCTTCGGCGAGCCCGGATAGCCGACTGACAATATCGGGATGGTCAGCTGAGACATCGCGGGTCTCACCCGGGTCCGTGGCGAGATCATAGAGCGCTTGCATCTGCTGTTCGACACGGTAGCCGTGCCGGCTCGCGATGCCGGAAACACCGCTTTGAGTGATACTTTGAGGCTGGAGGCTCCCCCACCCGGCTGGCTTGCCGTCATCCCTTGTGGGGCCGTTCACCGAAAGGAAAGGATGGGCAAAGTGCAGTTTCCAACGCCCGCTCCGCACCGCCTGGAGTTCCGCCCCGGAATAAAAACAGAGCCCTTCGTGAGGCGTTCGGGCCCCCGGAGTGCCCAGGAGAAGCGTCCGGATGTCCAGACCATCTATGGGAAGCCGCGGCTGCGCAGCACCCGCCAGTCCGGTCAAAGTAGGCAGCAGATCGATGCTCATGACTGGCTCATCACAAACCGTCCCCGCGGGAATGTGCCCCGGCCAACGGGCGATAAAGGGCATCCGGACCCCTCCTTCAAAAGTCGTCAATTTTCCCCCGCGGAATGGTCCGGCACTTCCTGCGTGGCTGCCATAACTCAGAAATGGACCATTGTCGCTGGTGAAAATAATGATCGTGTTGCCGGCCAGCCCGTTCTGGTCCAATGCTGTAAGGATTTCTCCAACGGAATGGTCCAACTCTTGAATGACATCCGCGTAGAGGCCTCCGCCGGATTTTCCGGCGAACTCCGGAGAGGCAAAGATGGGCACATGCGGCATGATGTGCGGAAGGTAGAGGAAAAATGCCCGCCCCCGGTTGCGCCCGATAAAATCCACCGCCCTCTCGGTAAGACGACGGGTGAAGGTCGCCTGATCGGGATCAGTCTCAATCACACTGTCCCCGTCATAAAAGGGCAGAGGAGGCATTTCGGACGCAAGCACCGGGTGGTATTTGGAGTTGTCGTTGGAATAGGGAATGCCGAGCCACTCATCAAACCCGTGACGCAGCGGACTGAAATAGGGAGGCAAGCCCAGGTGCCACTTTCCAAAAATTCCGGTTGCATACCCGACGTCATGCAACAGCTCTGGCAGGAGTTCCTCCTCCCGGGAGATGCCGTTGGAACTGGTGTGGTTGAGAGCTCCCTGGAGTCCGACCCGGTTGGCATAGCACCCGGTCAGCAGCGCCGCCCGGGAGGCGGTGCAGACGGCCTGGGCCACGTAAAAGCTGGTGAAACGGCGTCCCTCCGCAGCCAAGGCATCGAGATGGGGAGTATGGACACGGGTCGATCCGAAACACGCCACATCACCATACCCGAGATCGTCGGCGAAAATGAGCACCACATTGGGCCGGTCCGAGGCCCGGGAGACGGAGACCAAGGCCAATCCAAGGACGGCGCACCACAGTCCACTCCACCAGATCACCCGCGCCAAATGCTGCAGCACCGTCATGTCCTCAGACCCATTGGCCCCAGATCATGGCGATCCAGACAACTTTGGCAAAAAGATGGAGGAATTGGTCTGTCTCAAAAGAGGTGCGGCCTTCACATTTCACAAAATCGATGATCCAGTGGGCCACGAACTCGGCCAACCCCAAGAGGACCCGGCCACTGATGCACCAGACAAATCCGGCATGGATGAGTGCGTGGGCGGTCAAGCAAAACACCCAGAGCAATTTTGGCGGAGCATTGCCCGTGGCCAGCGCCACCGGCTTGGCATGGCGGCTTTTCCCATGGGCCAGAAAATCTCCCTGCAACGGAAAGTCAGCGAGGGCATGCCCGATGCAAAAGGCAAAAAACAGAGAGGAAGCCACCGTCCATGTCATCGGGGAGGAGATATCCAGAGAAAGGAAGGCATGCATGGATGGGGGCAGTGGGAAACGGTGGATCCCTGACAGCCCCATGGGGGGGGTGCTGCCGGGGGACTGAGAGTTTGGGTCCCCGGGATGGATGCCTCCCTCACCGAAGGCAACCACTTCCCTAGGAAATGGCGCAGGGGCAGGTTGTCGGATTTAAAAAGAATCTAGCATGGCCTCACGGGCCATCGCCACTTTCTCATTGGTCCGGCGAAGCCGGCGGCTGAGTTGGGTGGCCACGTTGTAGAGAAGACGGCTTGCCGATTCGGGATGGGCTTTGATAAAATCTGCCAACCGGTTCCGGTCGATTTTCCAAATCTGGGAGAGGGCCTTGGCCACGACACTGGCGCTTGCCTTGCCGGGATCGAAAATATTGACCTCACCGATGGTGTCTCCACTTTTGACCGTTCCCAACAAGACTGACCGTCCCGTCGTTTCGGTCTGCACATGCAGCCTCCCAAAAATCACCAGAAAGAGGGAGTCCTGCTCATGTCCCTCCTCGATAATGGTGTCCCCGTCGTTGGCGGTGATGAAATCTCCGAAAGACCCCAGTTCGGTTCTTTCGGCATCACTCAGATTCTCGGCAAAGCCCATGGGGGGCAGGTCAGGTTTGGGGGCATCACTCATGATCCCAAAGTGTAACCGAATTCCTGCGGGACGCCAGATGGTTTTTTAGGCCTTGAATTTGAATCCGCAAGCCCCTCAGCTGAGCCCCTCGCCAACGAAGATCCACGGGACGGAAAGCCCGATGTGGCTTACACTTCCTGCCGTGACTCCCCAAGGGCCCCTCACCACCCGCTTTGCCCCGAGCCCGACGGGCCGGCTCCATCTGGGGCACGCCTACGCCGCCTTGATGGCTTGGAATGCGGCCCGGCAAACTCCTGGAGGAAGGTTTCTCGTGCGGATCGAAGACATCGACAGCACCCGGTGCCGGCATGAGTTTGAAGCCGGCATTTTTGAGGACCTCCAGTGGCTGGGGCTCTCTTGGGAGGAACCGGTGCGACGTCAATCGGAGCACCTAGGGGAATACACCGGGGTCGTCGACTCCCTGACCCGACAAGGATTCCTCTATCCCTGCTTCTGCACCCGCAAAGACATCCAACGTGAAATCGAAGCCGCTGGAGGCGCTCCGCAAGGCCCCGAAGGACCGCTCTACCCCGGCACCTGCCGCCATCTCGCCCCGGAGGAACGACAACGCCGGATTGACTCGGGAAAAAGCCACGCCCTCCGGCTCGACCTGGCCTTGGCACTAAACCAGCTGTGCGATCAGCCCTCCCTGGCCTGGCAGGATGAATGGAAAGGCCCACAAACCGCACAACCCGGGCAGCTGGGAGACGTGGTCCTGGTTCGCAAGGATATCGGCACCAGCTACCACCTAGCCGTGGTCTGGGACGATGCGTTCCAGGGGGTGAACCTCGTCACCCGGGGTGAAGATCTTTTTGCCGCCACTCATTTGCACCGGCTCCTGCAGGCCTTGCTGGGACTCCCCTGCCCCCATTACGCCCATCACAGGTTGATTCGCGACGGCGACGGCCTGCGTCTTGCCAAGCGCGACGGCGCCCGCTCTCTGGCCGAACTCAGATCCCAAGGCTGGAGTCCCGACCAAGTCCGGGAAGCGGTCGGCTTAGTAGAGCCGGGCTGACCAGGAAGGCGCAAGTCCCGTCGCCGTCACCAGCCTGAGGGTTACCAGTCCACGGGCATCACGCGGATACATCCCGGGATCGTTGAGCAACCAGGTACGTTCCGGCAGAAACTGGGGGCCGGTCTCCCCCGGGGTCGGCAGACGCAGGCTGAAGGACAGGCCAAGAATTCCATCCCGCTGCTCCAGTTTGCGCTCGTTCCGGTAGAGATAGACCCATGGGATGCGGAATTCAAAACGCTTCGTCCCATCCGCATTGGTCTTCAATGCCACCGGGAAGCCGGCGCGATCGAGAGTCTGGTCATATCCGTTCCCGAAAACCGCAAGAGGAGGACGATCGACCGCACCGGGTCCATCGGTAATTCCAGCCTGAAAGCGAAGGAAGTCGACGTATCCAAAAGTACGGCATTCCTCGGTGGGACGGGCATCCAAGCGGACTTCCGCAAGCAGCGCAAAAGGAGGACTGCCCCCGGTCGGATCCTCGATCAACTGCAGATTGCGGCCCGGCATCGTCGTCGTGAAATAAAGCCAAGTTTCATCCGCATCAATCCGCAAGGAGACCTCCTGATCATCGGGCTCCGCTTTGACAAGCCCAGAACGTGCCTCGGCGTAATCGGACTGACTCTGCAAAGGAACCTTCTGACCAAGCACAATATCCCTGGTAAATTCCATCTCACGACGGTAGACCAGTTTTTGGCCGTTCACGGTGGCTTCCAATCGGACGGGGAACTTCTTGCGCAGGAGATCCTTCGCAAAACCGGGACTGAAGGAAACGAAATACTGAACCGACCCGACCGGTGGCAACTCAAAAGTGCCTTCGGCTTTCTGATCTCCAAAGAAAAAGACATACTTCCCCGCCACCGCCTCTTTGGAACCGTTGAGAAATGCCCACTGAACCTGAATCGTATCCGTCACATCGGTCATGACTTTGGAGACCCATTCCACACCGACCGGATTGAGCCGGGTCACGCAATCGTGCAACTCGGTCTGACGGTCGTCAGCAATCAGGTAACTGAAACGCGCCAATCCGTCCCCCAGATCGGTGGACACCTCCAAAGCCCCGGATCCCGGCTGGCCAGGGGTACGGTAAATCAACTCGATTTCCTCTTTTTTCCCCGCAGCGAGAAGAAAAGAATGGTTCGTCGAAGTGGCGGTCAGCCAATGGCCGACGGGAAGAGCGCACAAATGGACTTGACGGTCTTCCTCCACTTGGCTTCGGACAGTGAGCGTGACCACCACTTCCTCTCCCCGGGCATGAGCTTTGGCAGTGACTTTGTAGGCTGTCGCCTTGACTTCATTGAGCAGGTTCTCGTAGAGCGCGGTACCCATGAACTTCTGGGTCTCATGGTTCGGGTGCAGATCGTCATCAGGCTTTCCCGCCTCAAAATGGAACATGGTGTGGAGACGGTCAGAAACCTGAGTGACGGCTGCTTCGGACTCATAGTTGGCAGGCACGGCCCCCCCCAGCGAGGCGGTGTATTTCCCGAAATCCATGAAAAACACATTGTTTGCCGAGGCCACCTCCTCCGCCACGGTGGCATAAGGCCGGGTCAACCCCCACTCGACCGGCTCAGGTTCAGGAAATCCCCGGATGAGATTCGGAGCCATCACGATCACATCGACCCCACGTCGCTGGCATTCCTCAACAACTTGCGACAGCGAGCGCCGGTAGGTGTCCAAGGAAAGATTTTGTTTGGAATCGTTGATTCCGTAATTCACCAACACCAGATCAGGGTCATTAAGGAAGGCGGTGGTGGTCAGATATTGCAAGGCATCCACGGCGGTCCGTCCCCCGACGGCCAGATTCTCCACCTGGATTTCCTTCCCGAGATGCTCGTCCAACTTCTGCCTTTTATCCTTTGGGGCGTTCACCATTCTGACGCCACCGGTATAGAAAAATCTCTTGGCCAGCATGGTGCCAAACTTGGCCAGATACCCCTCGATGAAATCTTCACTCGTTTCCGGCACCGGCGTGTAAACACGGGTCACACTGTCGCCCAAGGCAACAATGTGGACACGATCACGCCGTTCCAATTTGCGAAACGTCCGCGGGATTAACCCTTTCAATCTCTCGCGTTGCTGGGCCGTCAAAACACCGGGGTTCGGATTGTCTTCGCCCTCCCCCGGCCCGGCGGACGAAGACGGAACCGTGTCCGAAGGAAGCACCGGTGCTTCCTGAGTGCGCCCCAAGACCCCCATCAGCAGCCCCCCGGCCACCGCCATCATTAGTAAATAACCTCTCATCCCTGATATTCAAAAATGTAAAATATTCCAACTTTGAAAAAAATCCCGTGGAAAAATTTAAAATTATCGTCGCCCTGATAGGGCCTGCTTGTCAAATGGGCTTCGCCAAAATCTCCGGTTGCATCCCGGAATGATAAGCCAGAAACTCCTTACCATGCGCTCCCCCCTCATCAGGGAAATCCCTGCCCATGAACGCCCACGGGAGAAACTTGCCACCCGCGGCCCAGCCTCCCTTTCAGATGCGGAATTGCTGGCGATTTTCTTTGGCACCGGGACCGCCGGCCTCAGTGCCATCGATCTCGGGCGGCAACTGTTGGAGAGCCATGGCTCCCTGCAGCAACTTTCCCGAGCCACCGTGGCGGAACTTGCCGCCGAAAAAGGAATCGGCCCCGCCAAAGCCGCCCAATTGGCGGCGGTCTTTGAATTTGGCCGGCGCCTCGCGAGGGAACGCATTGTCGAAAACCGCATCGACACCCCGGAGGCGGTGTTTGGCCTGCTCGGGGGTGAAATGCAGGCCCTCCACCAAGAATCCGTTCGCGCCATCCTCCTCAATTCAAGGCTGAATCTGATCCGGGTCCTGGAAATCACCCGGGGAAGCATCAATGAAAGTCTGGCCCCACCCCGGGAAATACTGCGTGCCGCCGTCGTGGCCTCGGCTTACGGCTTCATCCTCGCCCACAACCACCCTTCCGGAGATCCAGCCCCGAGCGGAGCGGACCGGGCCCTGACCCGCCAGGTAAAGGCCGCCGCCGAATTATTGCGGATCGAGTTCCTCGACCACATCATCATCGGATCCCCTTCAGAGTCGAACCACCAGCCCTATTTCAGCTTCCGGGAGTCAGGAATGCTTTGAGTCCGAGTCAAAACCGTGCCTTGACTCCTCCGCGGTTTGCGACCAAGTGCGCATCCTGAAAAGTCTTGAGCACTATTGATGAATATCCATCCGGCAGCAATTGTTCACCCCGACGCCCAAATCGGAGAAGGCGTCACGATTGGCCCCTTCAGCATCGTGGAGGCGGGGGCCATCATCGGTAACGACTGCGCGATCGGGTCCCATACCATGATTCTGGGGAGCGTCACCCTCGGCCCCGGCACCACCGTGGGCCACGGCAGCATTCTTGGAGCGAATCCCCAGTCTATTGGCTTCGATCCTGCTACCATCTCACGCGTGGAGATTGGTCCCAACAACATCATTCGTGAACATGTCACGATCCACCGCAGCACCGTTAGTGACGGGGTGACGCGAGTCGGGGAAGGCAATTACCTGATGACCGGTGTCCATTTGGGTCACGATGTGACCATTGGTGACAACAACATTCTCGCAAACAACTGCCTGCTCGGAGGGCACGTTGTCCTGGGGAACCGGAGCTTCCTTGGGGGCGGCTCTGTCTTCCACCAGTTTGTCCGACTGGGAGATTTCGTAATGATCCGGGGCATCGTCGGGATCGGCAAGGATGTGCCCCATTACGTCGCCTGCGGCGCCGTCAACCGCGTCGCAGGCCTCAATATCGTCGGCCTGAGACGGGGCGGCTTCTCCCCAACTGTGCGGACGGAGGTCAAAAAAGCCTTCAACTTGGTTTACCGGGAAGGCCTCAACCTGTCCCAGGCATTGAGCAAGGCCGCTGAGTCCACCTGGATCCCCGAAGCCCAAACTTTTTTCGACTTCCTTTCCGTAAAATCGTCCAGAGGTTATTGTTTGACCCTGATGAGGACACTTGAGGATGCAGACTGAGCCCGCCAATGTTTCAAGAAACGAAAAAAATCCTGTTTTTTCGGTGGTTTTTTCCCCGGTACGTTGGTAAAGAGTGATGTGTCGGAGTGTTCGAAATTATAAGCATTTGAATTAATCCGAATTAATACGATTTTTGATGTCGGCTTACCAACTCAACGCCTTAACCATGACGTTTTGCACCAACTCTCCAACGAAGAGAGAGGTTTTCCCACGCATTTTTGTGTGGCTGATGATTCTCTTCGGTCTGTGTTTTCAATCCACCATTTACGGTCAAGACGCTCCTGCGGCTGACGATTCTGGATTCCAGATCAATAGTGACAACACCACCTTTGACCAAGCGTTAGGGATCGCCCGCGCCAAAGGAAACGTTGAAATCAAAATTGGAGGAACGGTTATCCAGGCCGGCGAAGCGGAATTCCACCAAACCACCGGAAAGGTCTATGCCCGCGACAACGCCCGGGTTTTCAAAGATGGCGCACTCTTCACGGGTGAAGAAATCATTTACGACACCAACACCGGTGAAGTGGTGTCCAACGAGTTCCGCAGTTCCTTTGACCCTGTGTTCTATGAAGCGGAAAACATCAAGGTTCCCACCGGCGATGAAGGCCAAATGATCGAACTTCACGATGCCACCCTGACATCGCATGACAATGCAGATCCCAATTTCCGGGTCAAGGCCAAGACGATCCGGATTTATCCTGGTGAGCGGGTCGTTTTCAAAAATTTGAAAGTTTATGCCGGGAATGCCCCTGTCTTGTGGTTGCCCTACCTCTCCCAGCCTTTGGACGATGAGTTGGGATACTACTTCGTCCCCGGCTTCAATTCCACTTGGGGAGCTTTCCTGCTGAACCAATACGGGTTCATGATTCAGGACCACACCCTGGCGAAAGCTCACTTGGACCTCCGTTCCGAGCGCGGATTGGCCGGCGGTATTGAGTTTGAATCCGTCCGTCACCACGACAACAAAAACTTCGGCAACCTCAACCTTTACTACGCGAACGATCAGGATCCGCAGACCGCCTTCAATGGCAGAGTGAGGAATGATCTTGTCGATTCGGACCGCTACCGGGTTAATTTCCAGCACCGGGTCTATCTCCCGGGGCCTGAAGAAAGCACCCTCTATCTCGATATCGACATCAACAAACTGAGCGACCAATACTTTTATCAGGACTTCTTTCCTCAGGAATTCCGCACGGATCCCCAACCGGACAACTTGATCAATCTGGTCAAGTCCCATCCTCGGGGCACGATCTCGTTGCTGGCCCGGGCTCAATTGAATGACTTTTTCCAGACCGACACCCGTCTTCCGGAACTGGCCGTTGATGTCACCAATGCACCTCTGTTTGATTCGGGGCTTTTCTACACGGGATACACAACAGTCGGTATTCTAGATGAGGACCTTGGCTACAATGAAGAGAATTTGATCGCCCAGCGGGATGCGAACCAAGAGATTATTCGTCAGATGCAACTCGGTAACTACGTGATTCGTGGTGCCGATCTGGTCGACAAGACAACGGGTAAACTGATCAAGGAAAGCTACGACCAACTGGGCAATGAGTCCCTCATGAGCACGATCGAGAGGGAACTCCAAGCTCGTGGATATGGGCGCTTTGACACCTACCACGAAATCTCCTATCCAGGCCAGGTTGGGAATTTCCTCAACATCGTCCCCAAAGCCGGCGTTGGATACACGAGTTACACCAACATCGACAGCCCGGACATCGATTCTTTCGACCGCACCACTCTCCATGCCGGGATAGACTCCTCACTGAAGTTCTCCAAGCTCTATCCTGAAGTGGAGAATGCAGCGCTCGGATTGCATGGGCTTCGTCACATCGTGCAGCCCTATCTCAATTACTCGTGGGTCTCAACGGATGAGATTGGAAGCAATTTCACCCCCATCGACCGCCTCTCACCAACCACTAGGTTGCGTCCCCTCGACATCCCCCGCTACACCGCGGTCGATGGCATCAATGACTGGAATATTGTGCGTTACGGGATTGGGAACCGTTTCCTGACCAAACGCGACGGAGGCGCCCACAATTGGTTGTCCATCAATTCCTACTTCGAGAGCTACTTGGATGATCCTGAATTCAACCGGGACGTTTCCAACCTCTTCACTGATGTGACTTGGAATCCTCTGCCATGGATGAGTGCCCAGATCAATTCCCAGCTGCCCGTGTTCAACGATCCGATGGAATTCACGGAGGTTCAAAGCAATCTCTACTTCATGCCCACCGATTGGTTCCGTTTCAATGTGGGTTACTACTACCTGCAGGATCATCCCTTTTTCCTCGACTCT
>JADZAX010000443.1 GCA_020852405.1 Verrucomicrobiales bacterium | reverse complement strand
GAGAGACACTGGGGTGCAGCTTGGCAGACGGCTATGCCATGACTCTGGATCCTTCAGCGCGCTCCAGGTATCTCCAAATGCTACTGGAAGCCCCATCGCAAGCTGCCGCGGAAATGCGGACGGCGACCGGACTGAATGCAACCTTTGCCTATCTCGCTTCCTCAGGGAATCTTCCTGTCTCCAGCATTTGTGCCCACCATGCCGTCGGCCTGGCTCAACCCGGGGAGCTGTCACCATCTGCCAGAAAGGCCCTTCTTCGCAATTTGGAATCTTCCCTTTTCCTAGGCGTGAGATGTGAAAGGGGAGCCGATTTTCTGGAAAAATCAGGACTCCCAGTCCACCGTATGCCCTGCGTGGTGAGCGCGTTGCCTTGGCTCTGCGGCGATGACATTGCCGCACGCGGGCCTTTTGAAGATCTTCGGGAGCGTTTCCCCAAAGGTTGGATTGCGGTTCAGATCAGCGCCTATCGCAAAAAACTCTATGCCCCCACCGCAAGAGCCATCGGCGACTTCGCGCGAGCCCGCGGGCTCGGGGTCGTTTTTTTTGCCGCCGGAACCGCCACCGGGCATGACGATCCCTCATCGATGGAACGTTTGGCCCTTTCCCTCCCCGAAGGCACCGGGCATTTCCTGCGTTCACGTCATATTTGGGATCTCGCTGGCGTTGTCACCGGTGCGGAAATGTTCTGCGGGACAAGCCTGCATGGCCGAATCCTCGCCATGGCGGCAGGCATCCCCCGACTCAGCTTGGCGGCGCGGTTTGCCAAAATTCATTCCTATTGCCAACTTTGGGAACATCCCGATTTGCCGGTGGAGGTTTCTCCAGAAGCCCTTCCTAGGCTGCTCCCTCTCCTTGAAGGGCAGGATCGGGCTCTCCTCCGGCGCCATGCCCGGTGGCTGGCCCAACGCTACTTGAACGCCTTCACCGTCATGGCCAAGGCCTGTGGCCTGCCCACCGCCAATCTGCCTTCCCCTTTGACGACCGCTCATCCACTGGCACCGAGAAGCTGAGCGCTTTTGAATCGTTCTTATTAGGGCCACCAAACGATCCCAGAAAAGTAGAGCATCAGGCACCTCTGCCTCGTCATGCCGCACCGGTTGGGAAAAGACCATGAAAAGCTCGGCCCGCTCCAGACGTGGGAAGCTTCACCTGGCCATGGGGGCCGTCCATACCCATCTCTCCAGGCAGAACGATTTCATCCCCCAACGATCCGTCCCTATGGGTGACCGGATCTCCCCTTCCGCCTCCCCTTTCCAGCCAAATATCTCATCACCCCCGGCCTTTTTGGACGACAGGGAGTGCTCGGGCGGTAAATTGCGACACTCCAACTGCGTGCCCCATGAGTGAAGACCCCGCCTCAACCGATTCTCTAGGGAAAGTCGATCCCAGCATTCTGCCCAGCCGAACGTCCAACGGAGAAAGAAGCAACCGCCGCCGAGGTTCACAGCGCCGCAGGTCCCAAAAAGGGGAAGGGCTTTCCGTCGGCAGAATGCTCAAGTGGATCTTCATCCTTGGTTTCGCGGGACTCCTGATCCTGGTCGTGTCACTCTTCGGGGTCAAGTTTTGGCTCGAAAACTGGCTCAAAGGAGAAGGATTCCGTGCCAAGATGGAGGAGAAACTCGCTGAAACGCTCCGCTCCCATGTGGAAATTTCACAACCCTCCTGGGAAGGCTCCCAGACCTTCATCCAAAGCCTCACGACCAAAGGCTATGAAGACGCCGCAGTCTCACGAATCGATCTGTCACAAGTCCGGCTTCAATTCGATGGCATCGCCGAGGGAGCTTTGCTGATCCCTCAGGTCACCGTGGGGCGCTCGGTGATTGAATTCTCGCACGAACGGCTTCCCGGGACCTTTCCTGCCACCTCCGCAGCCTCAGAAAGCCCAAGCGGATCCGGTGCCCAACTGCCGGCCTGGCTCCGCCGCTGGGTTCCTGACCGGGCCCGGATGGACAGCCTTAGACTGGATTCGCTGGACCTCGCCATCAAAAACGCCACGGGACTGGAAACGCTCGGACTGCGTTCCACCAAGGTCGCGGTGAACCCGGTCGACATTTCCGACACCAACCTTGGTTGGCAGTTTGTGGGCCAAGGCGGCAAGTTGCAAATCATCAACCAACCGCCGATGACGCTCGAAACCATCTCCCTGCGCTGGAAGAACCAGGACCTCAGCGTCCAAGACGCCAAAGTGGAACTGCTCCAAGGGGCCCGCCTTTCGGCGCAAGGTGACATCACTCTCGGCAACAGCCCTGCCGTTGATCTCGCTCTGCATATCGAAAACCTCGAGCCCAGTCACATTCTGGGACCGGACTCTGTCGGAAAGGTCACAGGCCAGCTCAATGGGGACTTCGACGTCACCGGGATCCCGGGGCATTCCGAAAGCTTCAAAAGCACCGGCACGATGCGGCTTCTCAATGGCGTGGTGGAGAACGTTCCCCAGTTGGAGCAGGTCGCGACCTACACGAAGTCGCCGCGGTTCAAAAGGCTCGTCCTGAGCGAAGCCACGGCCGACTTCGTCAAGCAGGGTGACACGTTGACCATCCCCAAACTGCGCCTCCAGAGCGATGGTCTGCTCCGCATCGAAGGAACCCTGACCCTCCAAGGCCCCATGATTCAAGGCGATCTCCAGGTGGGCCTGACTCCGGGCACACTGGGCTGGATCCCCGGAGCGGAGCGCAAAGTGTTCAACCAATCCCGTGACGGGTTCCTCTGGACCACGGTCAAAGTCTCCGGCACAAAGGACAAATTCAACGAAGACCTGACCAACCGGCTCGTCTCCGCCGCCGTTGAAAGCGTGGTCGAGGAAACTCCCGGGAAGGCCATCGACACGGCCAAGGAACTGCTCAAGAATCCGGAAACCACCGACAAACTGATCAACGAGGGATTGAAGTTCCTCGATGGATTCCTCAAAAAATAAGCCTGCTCCGCACCGGAGAAGCATGGATGATTCCGGCCTATTCCACCCCGCAGGCCGCCAAGGCTCCGGTTTCTTCAGGCCGCAAGGGCACCGGTGCCTGGGGTGACAGGCCCAGGCGCGCGATCAACTCAAGGTCCGCCTGCGTCTGGGGATTCCCCGTGGTGAGAAGGCGGTCACCGTAGAAAATGGAATTGGCCCCGGCAAAGAAGCAGAGAGCCTGCGCTTCCTGGCTGAGTTCGGCCCGGCCGGCGGAGAGGCGGACCTTCGCCCCCGGCACCGCGATCCGCGTCACCGCGATCATCCGGACGAGGTCAAAGGTGTCAACCCTGCCGGTCTTGCCAAACAACGGAGTGCCCTCGATCGGAACCAGCGTGTTGATAGGCACGCTCTCGGGCTGGGGATTGAAATTGCTCAGCACCTCCAACATTTTGAGCCGGTCCTCAACCGACTCCCCAAGACCGAGAATGCCACCGCAGCAGACCGACATGCCCGCATTCTGGGCGTGGTGAATGGTGCTCAGTCGGTCGTCAAAAGTGTGGGTGCTGACAATGTTCGGGTAATGCTCGGGAGAGGTGTCGAGATTGTGATTGTATGCCGTGACACCAGCCGCCCGCAACTGGCGTGCTTCCTCTGCCCCCAGTTCACCCAGTGTGACGCAGACTTCCAGACCCAGATCAGCGACGTCGCGCACCATCCCCAGAACGGTTTCAAATTTCTCGGTCCCGGCCCGGACCCCCCGCCAG
>JADZAX010000442.1 GCA_020852405.1 Verrucomicrobiales bacterium | reverse complement strand
TGGCCACGTCCAACTCTGGAAGGAAGGCTACAAGGATCATGGGGGGTCCAATCCCAGCCAATACCTCATCCCGCCGGAACTGCAGCAACGGGTCCAGGATTTCGCCGCCAAAGACCCCCGGGTCCTCCTGGCCGCCGGCACGCTGGAAATCAGTGGCTCGATCGATGTCGACGGGGTGCCGACCTTTTTCATCGGACAGTCGATGAAGCCCTCCGACAGGGAGCGTATCGACAACGCCAGTTCCCAAAGCGACCACAAACCGGGCTATGAGGGCGACCGAATCACGGATGAGACTCCCGAAGGCATCGGGATCACCGAGGGCATGGCGCGCAACCTCCATCTGGAGAAAGGGTCCGGGGTGCTGCTGATGGCCCCCACCATCGAGAACCAGATGAACGCCGTCGATGCGACGGTTTTCCAAGTCATCGACATGCCGGCGGAGGCGCTCAACAACCGGTTTCTTTACCTGCCGCTGTCCTTGGCGCAGAAACTCTACGAAACCGGGGGCGTCACCACGATGCGGCTGCTGCTGAAGGATTTGAAAGACAGCGAAGCCGTGGTGGCGGATCTAAAGAAGGAACTCGATGGCGAGGGATTGGACATCCTCACCTGGGACCAGGCATCCCCGCTTTATCACCGCACCAAAAGCATGTTCGACATCATCTTTGGCATGGTCTTCTGCATCATCATCACCATTGTGTCGATGAGCGTTCTCAACACCATTGGAATGGCCGTCGTCGAGCGCACCCGGGAAATTGGCACCCTGCGGGCCCTCGGCTTGAAACGCCCGGGAGTCATTGGCCTGTTCGCTCTCGAAAGCGGACTCCTCGGCTTCATCGGGGCCACTCTGGGATTGATCATCACCGTCGGCTTCTCCATGATGATCGCCTCCATCGAGCCGAAATGGGAACCTCCGATGATCGCCCGCGCGGTGGTCTGGGAAATCCGACTCGTTCCCGCTTACCTTCTCGGCAGCTTTGTTGTTCTAGTCCTGCTCACTTTCGCCGCCGCCATCCTTCCGGCCCGTCGGGCGGCCTGTGCCGGCATCGTCGATTCCCTGGGGCACAGCTAGTGTCAACCTATGGGGAACACGTGAAAGACCGCCATGGCCGCTGAAACCCATCACGCTTCGGTCGATCTTGGGCGGCGCAACGGTTCCCTGTTTGTCTGGTTCCGCATTTTCTTCAATTGCCGGTTCTACTATCCGGTCTACGCAGTCATGTTTCTTGATTTCGGGCTGACCTCCGAACAGTTTGCCTGGCTGAACACGGCATGGGCCGCCGCCATTGTCCTGCTGGAGGTGCCCTCGGGCGCCTTGGCGGACCATTTTGGACGCCGCCCCCTCGTCCTCGCGGCCTCATTTTTGATGTTGATTGAAATGCTCGTGCTGCTTGCCGTTCCGGCGGTGAATGCCTTGGACTCGCAATGGCAGCAACAACCAGGCGCCTTGAACCATTCCTTGGCGCTGTTGTTCGGAGTGTTTCTCGTGAACCGGATCGTCAGCGGCGCGGCCGAAGCCGCCGCGAGCGGGGCCGATGAAGCCCTCGCCTACGATTCCTTCCCCCCCGCAGAGCGGCAGGAAGCTTGGACGGCGCTGACCGTGCGACTGATGCATTGGCAGTCGGTCGCCTTCATTTTCGTCACCCTCTCGGGGGCAGCCATGTATGACCCCGAGGTCTTCAACCGGGTGGCAGCCTGGTTCCACAGCGACGCCACCTTCACCAAAGCCACGACGCTGAAATTGCCGATTCTGGGGACTCTCGTGATGAGTCTGGGAGCCATCATCTGTGCTCTGGCGATGCGTGAACCCGGGCCGGCGCCGGAAGCCGAGCTCACTTTCAAAGAATCCCTCCGCCGCAGCCACCGGGCCATCCTCTCCGCGGCCCGCTGGATTCCCACCGCTCCGGCAGCGTTCATGCTCCTGATCCTGGGGTTGTTTTTTGACAGCATCATCCGCCTCTACTACACCGTCGGATCTCTTTACCTCACCCTGCTGGGTTTCGCCGAACGGCACTTCGGCCTGGTCAGCGTCGCCGGATCTTTGGCCGGCATGTTTGCCGCCTGGCTGGGCAGCCGCCTCATGCGCCACCGGTCACCTGGCTTCAATTTTCATTTCATCGCGGTGCTGGTTTTCATCGGGCTCTTCAGCCTCGCCCACCCCTGGCACATTTATGGAGTGGTCTTTCTCCTGCCGCTCTGGCTGTCCATGAGGCTTCTCCATTTCTTTCTTTCCAATTACCTGAACCGCGTCACCGACTCCGCCCACCGGGCCACCGTGCTCAGCTTCCGCGGCATGTCGATGAATCTTTTTTATGGTGCGGTCACGGTGCTTTACGGAATCCAGACGCATTATCTGGAAAAACGCTCGGGCTTGGACGAATCCACCTCGCCGGGAATCAGCGGGGCCGGGGAGAAGATTTTCGGCGAAGCAGTCTCGTGGTGGTGGATCTACTTTGTGGCGGGTTTCCTCGTCCTGACCGTTTTCCGGCGCTGGCGCTATGGTCGGGGAATGACCGCTCTCATTGCCGAAGGCGAGTCAGCCGTGAACAGAAACTGATTCCAGAGTCGCGACCAAGGCGCGCCGCATCCGGTTCAACTCGCTGACCGGAAGCATCAGACCGGGATCCAGTCCCCCCATCTCAAGCGATCCCAGCGTGAACGGGGTGCCGCCGAGACGGCCGAGTTGCTGCTCGAGAAATTCTGCCGTGAGGGGTCGCTTTTCCGCCTTCCCCAATGCCATCGTTGACGTCACCCCTCCGCCCGAAACTGCATCCTCCAGGATCAGCAGTTCCCCTTCCCGGCCGGACACGCGCCACTGCAGGGGTTGCTTCACCTCCTCGACCCGGATCCGGGCCCAGGTGGATTGCAGCGAGCGGTTCAGGGCCGGATCCGACGTTTTCCAAACCCGGTCCCCTTCGCGGATGCCATCCCAGTTGATACGTCCATGCTGGAAACCCAACCAGGTAAGCCCTTCGGCATACCACACTTCGTAGAGACTGCCGCCCTGTTCGAGTTCAGTGTCCCCTCCGGTGTCAAAAACCACACCATCCCCCGGTTTCAGCGGCACCTCGCAGCGCAGGCCGACACAGCCACCGGCCATCTCCTCGACCGTGCCGATGAAGGCTCCCCGTTTTTTGCCGTAACGCGCGGTCACCACCGAAGGATGGTTGGTCCCGCGCAACCAGCCACTGCTGAGTCCGCGGGAAAAGGTCATTTCCAGCGTGTAAATATCTTCGGCATCCACGGCGGCAACGGCCTCTCCATGAAGTTCCGCCCAGGCGGCATCGATCGCCTTCCGGTAAACGGCGGTGACACCCGCCACGTATTCCGGAGACTTGAGACGGCCCTCGATTTTCAAGGTGGCGATGCCAGCCCGAATGAGCCCGGGCACTTCCGCGTGCCCCGCAAGATCGTGCGGAGAGAGCAGATACCGCCGGTCCCCAAGGTCCCGGACCTCCCCGTCGACGATCATGGTGTAGGGCATCCGGCAGGCCTGGGCGCACTCCCCACGGTTGGCGCTGCGCTGCCCAAGGGACTCACTCGTCAGGCATTGGCCGGAGTAGGCGACGCAGAGGGCGCCGTGAACGAACACCTCCAGCGGGGTGGTGCCTTCATCAGTGGCATGGAACCGTTCCATTTCGCGCAGGGACATCTCGCGCGCCAGCACCGCGCAATCCAGCGGAACCACGCTCTCCACGAAAGCCAGAGCCTCCGGGGAAGTGATCGTCATCTGGGTCGAAGCATGCACCGCCAATGTGGGAGAAACCCGCCGAGCCAGCCAGGCCAGACCAAGATCCTGCACGATCACCGCATCCACGCCGGACTGCTCCAGAGTAACCAGCATGGCGGCGGCATCCTGCAGCTCTCCCGTGAAAATGAGCGTGTTAAAGGTCACGTAACCTTTGACCCCGTGACTGTGGAGGAAGGCCATCAATTTGGGAAGATCCTCCGCCGTAAAATTCTCCGCCCGAAGCCGGGCATTGAACCGCTCGAGTCCGAAATAGATGGCATCCGCCCCATTCGCGACAGCGGCACGGGCACATTCCCAATCGCCCGCCGGGGCAAGCAATTCCGGTTTGCGCAATGTCGGAGTGTCCGTCATGAAATCAGGCGTGACCGGGCGCGGCGATTTTGCCCTCGGACACCTCACGGCGGCGACGCTCCACGATGCCTCCGGCGATATCGAGGATCATTTCCTCAAGGAGGAGACGCAGGTGGCTGCCCGCTCGGTAGTCGGAGGGAGCGATGAATTTGATGCGGTCGGCGGGACCGGAAAGTTGGTAGGCTTTGCGGACGCTCGAGCGGGTCTCATCTTCGGAATTGTAGACGGCGATGCCGTGGCCGCCGAACTTTTTCATCAGGGTGAAACAGGGCACATCGGTCGGTCCGTCGCCGACGTAGATCATGTTGCGGAAAGGAATGGGCCGCAACTCCTCGGGCATATGGTCATTCACGTCCTCATTGGGTTGGAGCATTCCCTTGTTGATGCGGAACAGATACTGGGTCTTGGCGGTATGACTGATGACTCGCTTCGGAAACGCAATCCGGCCCGACTCATCCTCGGCAAATTCACAGCCGAAGACCTCGCGGATGTGGGGTCGGAGCGCGCTCCCGTCAATCAGGGTCTTGATGCCCGAGGACACGATATAATGTTCGATTTTGACCCCCATCGCCTGGTGTTCAGGGGACAGCACCGTGGTGAGTTCGTCGAACATTTCCGGGAGCCCCTTGTAAAAGCGAAGCCCCACCCCGAGCTTCTGCAGATCGGCATTGGATGGCCGGTCAAAGGCCAGGTAGTCCAGCATCACCTTCAGGTAGGCCAGCTCACTCTCGAAGCCGTCCCGGTCCACCAGTTCACGGCACCGCTTCCAGAATTCGGAGGCCTTGATGCCAAAGGTGGGGAAGATGACCTCGTCCTGCATGTAGGTCGGACTGAGGGTCTGATCGTAGTCGTAAACAATGCCGATGATGTTTTGCGGGGCGCCCATGGGGAGAAAATGCAACGTCGCATCTTCGCGGCAACCCCGGTGAAACGCAAGCGGGGGGAGTCGATTCCCTCGGCAGCGGAGATCCGTGCGAGGACCGGTGGTCTATCCGGTCTTGCCATCCCCGTGCCGCGGACGCAAGATGGTGGTGTTGGTCGCGCCGCTTGTCTCTTACTCAATCGCCATGAATCCCCCCTCCTCCCAACTTCCACCTGGACCGGGAGATTCCTCCCCGCCTCCGCCGGGGATGGGGAGGCGGATCGCATCCGGCGTCAATTGGTTGTTTGGTCTGGGCTCCCTCCTGCTGGCCTTGGCGGTGCTGGCAGTCATTCCGGTGTTGAATTTCCTCAGCCTCGGCTATCTGCTTGAAGCGAGCCGAAGGGTCAGCCTGGCAGGCCGGCTGCGTGATGGATTCGTCGGCATTCGCAAAGCCTCGGTTCTGGGGAGGATCGCACTCGGCACTTGGGCCTGCCTGGTGCCATCCCGTTTCCTCGCAGGACTCTGGGAAGACGCCCTCCTCATCGATCCCTCGGGACATTCCGGACGATGGGCGCGCGCGGCCATGGTGGTGACGTTGGTTCTGGGATTGCTCCATCTCGCTTGGGCCGTGATCCGTGGAGCCCGTCTCCGCCATTTCCTCTGGCCGGCGCCGCTCCGGTTCCTCGCCTGGATCCGGGAAATGGGAAAGTTCACCCGGTTGCGGGACACGACGCTGGATTATGTGGCCGGTCTGCGGTTACCCTATTACTTCCTCCTGGGATTGCAGGGCTTCCTCGGGGCCTTTCTGTGGATGGCGCTCCCTCTGGCCATCCTGATCTCCGCCTCCGGACTGCCACCCAAGCCAGCCGGCGGACTTTCGTTGATCGGAGGCGGGCTGCTCGCCCTGGTCATCATGCCATTGCCTTTCCTGCAAACTCATTTCGCCCGGGAAGGACGGTTCCGGGCTTTTTTTGAGTGGGGAGCGGTGCGCAACCGCTTCCGCAGGGCGCCGTTCGCCTTTTGGATCGCTCTGACGATGACCTTGGCGCTGGCGCTTCCTCTATACCTGTTCAAGGTGGAATTGACTCCGGAAGCCATCGCCTGGCTCCCCGGTCTGGTCTTCATCGTGCTGGGTTTTGTCGCGCGCCTTCTCGTGGGATGGGCCTATGGACGATCCCTGCGCCGGGAAAAACCCTCGCATTTCGTCTGGCGCTGGCTAAACCGGATTGCCTTGATCCCGATTCTGGCCGTCTATGTTTTTGTGGTCTATTTGACCCAGTACATCTCCTGGAACGGCGCCCGGGGACTGCTGGAGCAGCACGCCTTCCTCGTTCCGGCCCTCAAGTTCGAACTCCGCCGCTGAAACCGCCCCGGACAGGGACCGGGGGATGCGGCGTGGGGTTTTTTGCGAATTTCGAATTTCGAAATGCCAATTCCCCGCTAGGTTGGACGCCCGTGCCAGCCCGCATCGCCTATCTCTATTCCCGCTACCCGGTCGTTTCACAGACATTCTGTGATTCGGAAATGTTCGCTTTGGAAGCGGCGGGATTTTCCCTCGACGTGGGATCGATCAATCCCCCGCCCTCCTTGTTCCGCCATGAGCGCTTTGAGAAGCTCGAAGCCGACGTCTTTTATCCTCCTCCTCCCGGGCTCCTGAAGGAGTTGGAACAGGAAGCCCGTGCTTCCGGCGAGTGGGAACGCTGTGTCGGGGAGCTCGTACGGCAGCATGACCGTGCCTACGGGGAAAGTTTCAAAGCCACCATTCGGGCGAGGAACGCGCTCTATTTTGCCCGGCTTTTCCACCGGCGTGGAATCGCCCATGTCCATGTCCATTTCGCCAACCGGGCCACCCACAGCGCCCTGTTCCTGAAACACTGGGCCGGAATCCCCTATAGTTTCACCGCCCACGCCCAGGATTTCATGGTCGATCTGGGAAGCGATGCCCTGCTGGAGGAGTTGTGTCGCGAAGCGGAATTCGTTCTCGGCGTCAGCGACTATAGCACCGCACTCCTCAAGGAACGGTGCCCGGGTGCGGCGGACAAGATTTCCCGGCTCTACAATGGGGTGGCTCTGGACGGATTCCCCCGCGCCGCGATCTCGCGAGAGGGTCCGCTGAGGATCATCTCCATCGGACGCCTGATCGAGTTCAAAGGCTTCCAGCACCTCGTCGGAGCGTGTGCCCGGCTGCGCGACCAAGGGGTGGCGGCCATGTGCCGCATCATCGGCGAGGGACCGCTCCGCGGGGAATTGGAATCCCTGATCTCCTCCCATGGACTGGGGGATCGTGTCCATCTGCTCGGAGTGCTGAGCCAGGAGGCCGTGAAACGGGAGCTGGCCGCGAGCGATGTCTTCGCATTGCCCTGCATTGTGGACCGGAAAGGAGCATCGGACATTCTGCCCACCGTCATCACTGAAGCCATGGCCTGCTGTCTCCCCGTCGTGTCGACCCGCCTCGTCGGAGTGCCCGAAATGGTGGAACACGGGGTCACCGGACTCCTCACCGCTCCGGGGGATGAAGCCGAATGTGCGGAAGCTCTCGCCCGTCTGGCGGCCGATCGGGAAGCCGCCCAACAGATGGGGAAAGCCGGCCGGGCCCGCGCCGAGCGACTTTTCGCCCTGGAGGTGACCTCTGCCGGCTTGGCGGCCAGATTTGCTGCCGTCCCGGAGCGGCCACTGCCTCCGGTTCCGGACATTCTCGTCCTCGCAGGATCCTATCCCGGAGCCCTGCCAGGGTTGAACCGCGAGATCTCCCACCTCGCGGGCTGGCACGGCGGACGCATGAGCCTGCTCGCATTGCACCAGGGCAGGACGAGGGAAGGCGTCGCGAACCACGCTTCGGATGACGTGGAAACCCTCCCCGACGCGGTCGTTCTGGAATCGGAATGGGCCGGCGCGGTGGCCAACGGCACCGCAGAAACTCTGCTCGCTTGGCGGGACGAACTCGGTAGCGAAGTCGATGGCCAGCATTTCTTCACCGCTGCCCGCCACGCTCTCCATCTCGCCCGGGTTTGCCGGAAGCGCGGCCTGCGGCATGTCCATGCCACCCGTTCCGATACCGCCCTCTGCGCATGGATGCTGCATCGGCTCGCTGGTCTGACGTATTCGCTCGCCATCGAAGGCGGATGCCCCTTCGGTGCCAAAACCGTCGACCTCCTTGCGGCAGGAGCCGTGGTTGCCGCCCGGGCCGACACGACTGCCCATGCCGGAAAATGCCCTCTCCCCGGGCTTGCCATCGTCGACCGCAGGAGGCGGGTCACCTTCGGACCACTCAAATTCCGTCTGCCCGGAGAAACACCAGCCCCGGATCCAGCTCCCGCGCTGGAAACCTGGTATGAAGCCCTGCTGGCAGCCCTCTGATTTCCTCCACCATAGGTCCCGGACCGCCCACCCCCTCCCGTTTCCACATGCGACTTGCTGTTGTCATTCCCTGTTACAACCACGCCCGCTACATCGGGCCTGCCATTGAGTCGGTGCTCGGCCAGACACGCCCTCCGGAACGGCTTTTGATCATCGACGACGGATCGCGGGACGATTCGGTCGATGTCATCCGCCAATACGAAGGCCAAGGGGTCGAACTCATCGTGCAGGAGAATGCCGGTGCCCACAACACCATCAACCGGGCCATCCAGATCGCCGGCGCTGACTGCGACCTGATTTCCATCCTCAATTCCGACGACATTTATGAACCGCGACGCTTCGAAGCCCTGCTGCCCGCTTTCTCGGCCTCCCAGCCCCGGTCGGTGGCCTGCTCCGGATTGCGGATGATCGATTCCGACGGAGCGCCCCTGGGAAAGGATGAGCCCCGAGCCCGCTGGCTCCGGGCCGCTTGGTCGCTTGGCAGCGGCACCGGCACTCCCCAGTCCCGCCTTGAGACCTGGGAATGGCTCGGCGCGGCCAATTTCCTCGTCACCAGCAGCAACATTGTCGCGCGGGCGGACTACCTGAAGGAGAATCCTTTCCGCCCCTACCGCTACAATCACGATTACTTCTTTTTCACCGGCGCCGCGCTGCGGGATGAAATCCACGTCGAGGACGAATGCCTCCTCCAATACCGCGTCCATCCCCACAACAATATCAACGCCGCTCCCGCCCCCTTGTTGAAGGAAATGCTGCGGATGCATCTCGACTTCTACCACGACCATGCCGGTGAGATTGGCAAATCCCTCTTTTTCCGGCGGCGGTTCTACGCCTATATGAGTGCCGCTTGGAGCAGCATTTCCAGCTTCCATGCGGGGCTCTTCCAGTTCCTCCTCGCCAAGCTCGCCGAAGGTCGCAGTGAGGAAGAGCTGGAACACCTTGTCGCCTCCCTTGACGAGGAACGGTTCACCGAACTGCACGAGTATCCCAACGCCGCGATGGTGAACCATTGGAACGAGCGAACTCCCCTGCTCTGCGCCCACGAGCTGGCGGCCCGTTTCCAGGAGACTCGAGAGGCAAAACGGACGGCAGAAAAGGATCGCCGCGCCCTCAAAGAGTCCCTCCGCCTCCGTCAAAAGCTGGCCTCATCCAGATGGCTGGCTCTGGGACAACTCCTGGGACAGACCAAGAAGCTGGACCGCCTCGCCGGCAAAACTCCGGAAGACCAGCTCGCCTCCCTGCACGAGGCCATCCGGCAGTCCGCCTGGTGCCGCATCGGCCGCGCTCTGGGCTCGAAAACCTCCAAGGAACTGGGCGAACTCTGAGACCGTCCCCAAGGCTCTCTCTCCAGGCTACCACCGGACAGGCAAACTCGAGCATACCCGGTGGGCGAAGGACACCGGCAGCGATCCCCCGGATCCGGTCCGGCGGGAAAGCGGTCACCAACGGCCTCCACCAGCCCCACTTTCCCACATTGGGCTTGCGAAACGGGCCGGATGCGGCCTTATATGCCCCTGTCACCCGCCCCGCACACGGGCGGGATTTTCTTCCCATTCACCCACCTCCATGCCCCACTACAACGTCCTCGTCGCCGATCCCATCGCTGAAAAAGGAATCGAAGAACTCCAGATGGATCCTTCCATCACCGTCGACATCAATCTCGGTGAAAACAACAAGGGGCTCAAGGAGTCCGAGCTCATCGCCCTGGCACCCGGTTACGATGCCATGGTGGTCCGCTCCGGCGTGAAAATCACCGGGGCCGTCATTGAGGCTTCCGGTGGGCGTCTCAAGGCGATCGGACGGGCTGGCGTGGGGGTCGACAACATCGACATTCCAGCGGCTACAAAACATGGGGCCGTGGTCATGAACACCCCGGGAGGCAACACCATTTCAACGGCGGAGCATGCCTTCACCCTGATGATGTCGCTGGCCCGTCACATTCCCCAGGCCCACCAGTATGTCAATGAAGGCCGCTTCAAAGAGGGACGCAAGGCCTGCCAAGGAGTCGAGCTCTACAACAAAACCCTGGCCATCCTCGGCATGGGACGCATCGGCTCCGAGTTTGCCCGGCGCGCCATTGCCTTCGGCATGCGCGTGGTGGCCTATGACCCCTATCTCTCGGAAAGCAAAGCCAAACTGCTCCGGGTGGAACTGTGCGACGACATCGACAGTGCCGTGAGCCAGGCTGACTTCATCACGCTCCACATGCCGAAAACGAAGGAGACGACGCACATGATCGACCGTGCCCGCATCGCCAAAATGAAAAAGGGCGTACGGATCATCAACTGCGCCCGGGGCGGGCTCATCGATGAAACGGCCCTCCTGGAAGGTCTCGAAAGCGGTCAGGTCGGAGGGGCGGCACTGGATGTTTTCGAGGTCGAACCCCCGCCGGAAACCTTCGGCCTCCTGAAACGGCCAGACGTCGTGTTGACCCCCCATTTGGGAGCCTCCACCGAGGAGGCCCAGGAGAATGTCGGCATTGAAATCGCGGTG
>JADZAX010000441.1 GCA_020852405.1 Verrucomicrobiales bacterium | reverse complement strand
CTTCCAGAGGCTCCTGGCCTTCGGGTTTGATTTCACGGTTGCCACGGATGTAGCAATGTCCGGTGTGCATCCCGGTCATCAGACTGCACCGGGTCGGCGCGCAGACAGTGCAGCCGGAATAATGCTGGGTGAAACGCATTCCTTCCGCTGCCAGGCGGTCCATGTGGGGAGTGGCAAATTTTTCCTGACCGTAACAGCCCAGGTCGCCGAAACCGGCATCATCCAGAAGAATGTAGACCAAATTCGGACGCTCGGCGGCCCGCACGGAAAAGACCGAACCCATGATGAGAAGGGCGACCAAGGCCGTTACGGTCTGGCACCATCTGAAGAGGATCACCTTTGTCATGTCCCCACGATGGTCGAAAGCGCCAACCCGGTCAACAGGGCGATTCGTGGCCACAGCGGTTCGAATGATTAGGAGATTCACAGTGCGAATCCGCGGCAGCCTCTTAATACCGCAACCCATCCCGTTTCCCGGTGTTCAAAGATGAGATCCGTCCAGTCCTCCGAGCCGATTTTCCTGGCCAACCGGATCAGGTTCTGCACAATCCATGTTCATCCTGTTTCTCCGGACTGATCGCACCTCAACTTCCTGCAACGCTCACGCCGCCCCTGCCCCCTTTCATCCCAACTTCGATTGCCTTTGGCACGCCATTTGCCTGAGTTTCTGCAATTGGCGGCATCACGGGCGCGTCGCGCTCAAATTGACCTTGCCGGGATTCCCTTCCTCAACCAGATTGTGCGCCCTCGACACGCTTTTATGCCAGTCCCCCATCCTTTCGTTTCGCGGCGCGAAATGGGACGGAAGCTTTTCAGATGGACCACCTCTGGTCTGATTTGTTTGTCTTTCACCACAAGCGCCAAGGAAATTCCCACCACCGAAGCGTCCGCAGCCGACGCTCCCACGGGAGTGCAACTTTCCCAGCCGGGACCCTGGGGAGATCTGGAGTATTTCCCCATTGCCCTGGAGCCACCGGACCAATACGTGACTGCCTCCGGCCATCTGGAGGCGAAGCTGGTCTGGCATTTCCCGAACAAGACGTTGACGGAAATCATCGATTTGCTGGCAACGACCGGCTTGCAGGAAAGTGACATCAACCTCTTCACCGGACCGGGGCATCTGATTCGAACGGGCGACCAAATCAGCCTCCAGCCTCCCCTCGATGCGGTCGAAGGATTGTCGCCGGAAGTCCGGTCTAAGATCTACGTGATTCTCCGGCAATGGGAGCAGAATGAGTTCTACGCCAAACCATTCCCGGTGTTCTCCTCGGGTTTCGACCTGATGGTCCACGAATCGGGAATGTCACCCAGCGCCATCGATATCTTCAAAAAATTGAGTTACCGATGGGGCTCGGCCCCCAGCTTTTCCGATCTTCCCATCCTGCTTTCGCATGCGCAAAACGACCACGAGCGCTGGAGGATCGCCAAAACGGTGATGCGTTCAGAAGGTCTGGTTGTCCGCTTGAAGCTCTCCGCCCAGAGCGATCTAGAGTCCATCATGACTTACTGGTCCTCGTCGGCCAGACGGAAAAACCTCAAGGTGTTCGCCGAACCGTTGACGAAAATGCCGGAAGTGAACACCTTGGACATCGTCCATCTCCTCCCTCCGACCCCGCGGAAACTGCTCTACACGTATGCATCGCCCCTCATGGGGATCGGTTCCACTTTCCCTGACTGTTTCTGGACGGCATTCAATTTCTTTGCTTTTGAGCCCTCCAACCGCTACCTCGACACCACGTCCCACCGCACCTTTCTGACCGATGAGAAATGGGAACGGGCCACCCTCCCTCCCCGTTTTGGCGATGTCATCATCGTGACCGATGGGGAGACCGGAGAGCCCATGCATGCCTGCAATTTTATTGCCGACGATATCGTGTTCACCAAAAACGGACGCAGCCTCCTGCGACCATTCGTTTTTATGAAACTCGAGAACGTGCTGAAAAACTACCTCAAATCCCGTCGCTCCGAGGTCTTCTTCTACCGGCTAAAATCGGAGGATACCGAAACGGTGGAATGATCCGTTCCGCGGCCTCCCTCCCCCTCCCTGTTTTGTCGCTCACCATGCCAACCGCTTCATTTCGACGTTTGAGCTTGCTTCTGCTGGCTTCGGCTCTGGGAGGATCCACGGATCTTTTTCCAGCGATGCTTCAGGGCCAAGAGCCCGCAGAGTCGAACACACCAATCTTCAAGAACCTGAAACCGGGACCTTGGGGGGACCTGGAAAGTTACTCAGTGTTTCTTCAGGCCCCCGAGGCGGCTCTGAAACTGCTGCCATCCCCTTCCCAGCAGACGGTTTGGCGGTTTTTCGGAACGACCCGGGACGAGGTCTCAGCACTTTTCCAGAAGTTCTTTCCGGACCCGGATTTGTACAGGGAAGCCACCGTCCGCTCCGTTTGGTATCTGACCCCGGAGGAGGTCCGGGTCCATCCCACCGACCGGATGGTTTTGGCCTTGCCTCCTCTCGCACGGCTGGAGTTGATGCAGACGCTGGGAAAATACGAGGAAAATCCGTTTCACTACAATCCGCTCGTGATCGAGGGACAGGACGTCCGGGCCTGGTTCGCCGGAACGGGCCTTTCCGAGCCGGTTCTCGCCGCCATTGAGGCCACCTCTTTTCCCTATCGGAACGGACGCATCCTCACCGAGGTCTCCTATGCTTTGAGCAAAGTCGACAACGAAATCGAGGAGGCAAATTTCCTCCGGGCGATGACGCGCAACCGGTCGCTGTTCCTGCGGCTCCGCCTCACCTCCCATGACACCCTGACCCCACTGCTCGATTATTGGAGCCAGAGTATCCGGCTCAAAGAAACCCAGCCCATCATGGAGTCCATCATTCGGACCCCGGGAGTGGAGCGGCTTGATCTCTCCCACATCCTTCCTCCAACGGCACGCAAATACCTCTATACCTTCCCCACCACGGCAGAAGGGATCAATGGTATTTTCCCCAACAGTCTTTGGACCTCCCTGAACTTTTTCGAATTTTCCCCCAAAGTCCGCTACAACTCCCCGGACAAAGCAGCCGAACAGCTCCAGTCCCGTTTTGAGCGCGTTCTGCCCCCCTTCCGCTACGGTGATGTCATCACACTGGTTGAACCAACAACCGGCAAACTGCTCCACTCCTGCATTTTCATCGCCGACAATGTGGTCTACAGCAAAAACAACTCCTCCATGCTCACCCCCTGGGTGCTCCAGACGGATGCGGACATGATGACCCACCTCACCCGGATCACCGAATTCCAGGTGGTCGGGTGGCGCCACACCTCCACCTGAAGTCGCATTCCAGCGACTTCAAACCAGACCAATCAATCCACGACAGGCGAGCCGGTAATCGGAGGAAGGGGCTGCTTGTGCCCCTTTTCATCCACCCGCACGAGCGTGACCAGAGTGGAGAAAATTTCGTCACCTTCCTGTCGGAAAACCGACACCTCGTAGCCCACAGAAGTGTGCCCACGCCGCGCCAGCTCCGCCTTCAGGGTGATGATGGTTCCCTTGCGCACCGGTCTCTTGAACTCGACCCGATCCATCGCCAGAGTCAGAAAATGGCATCCCGGGTGATCCAGGCTGGCCGCGATCCATGCGACTTCATCAACCCAGGAGAGCAATTGCCCCCCGAAAAGATACCCATACTGGTTCAAATGCCCCGGAAGAATGAGACGGTGAGTTTCCATGAAAGATCTTGGTGCTCCCCAGCTTAATCGATCGGGCCGCGTCTGGAGAGAAAAACCACCTTTTCCCCAAGATGGATTGAAGATATGTTATCCTGAAGCGTCTCATCACCACATGAAAGCCCCCTCCCTGCTCCTTCCCGCCCTGGCACTCCTCCTCGCGCTCCCCCATGCGACGCTGCGGGCACAAGAGGGTTCGCCTTTCGGCAACAAGACCATCGAACAGCTCACCGCCAACGATGTCCTCCGCCTGGTCCGTTACAGCTACACTCTTTACAACCAGAACTTCCAGGCCCGGCTCAGGGTCCGCCGCTTTGAGGAGCCTTTCGTGCTTTCCCTCCAACCGTCCAGCATCCGCTTCATTTTCAAATCCCAGACCATCCAGCTCGACACATCCGGAGACCAGTTCATCCTCAAGGAAAATGTCGGCGATGTCGAGGCCCCGGTACCGCCGGAGCGCTACTCCGAACGTATTGCAGGCACGGATGTGACCTTCGAAGACCTTTCCATGCGCTTCCTGTACTGGCCCTCCGCGCGCATTCTGCGGGAGGAGACAATCAAAACCCGCGACACCTGGCTGGTCCGGGTGCGCAATCCCGATGGATTGGGGCCCTATTCGACCGTGGATGTCTGGATCGACAAAGGAAGCGGTGCGATGATGCAAATGTGGGGATATGACGCCGCCGGCAAACGGACGAAGGAGTTCGAGGTCGAAAAAGGCAAAAAGATCGGTGACGTTTGGATGATCAGTTCCATGTCAGTCAAGACGATCGATCCGCAAACCGGCAAAAAAATCTCCGACACCAGCCTGGAAGTCCTCGACGAAGCCAAGCCGGAACCGTAGAGCTCATTTAAAAAGGACATCGACTCCCATGGCGCTGTCTCGGGCAAACTCCGGGATCCAATGCGGGCGCCGCCGGGCCACGACCCGGTAAATGATGGATAGCAGGTGCAGCGTGAGGATGCGGTCCACGATGCGGTAGCCTCGGCGGCGACGCATGAACACCGCGCAGACCCAGCCAAGATAACGGGGTTTGACCAACAGGGGCTCGTAGTCCGTCTTGATCCGGTAGCGGGGCCGGTCGCCGTCCTTGGGGTATTTCAACTTGTAAGCTCGCTTGGCATCTCGGATGTGCAACCGGACCGCCTCGCTTTCCGGCCGGAAATAGTATTCCCGCGCCAGCGCTAAAAACCGGAAGGTGTCTTCCATGTATTCGATGTCGGCCACCGGCGCCCCCGCCTGTGCCGACAGAGCCCGCATTTGGCCCAGTCGCTCCAAGCAAACCAGAGCCCCCCGCAAGGCCGTCTCAGGATCATCCGTGAAGTGGCTCAGCAGCTTTTTCGCGGAATGGCTGATGAAGAGGTTGTGCCAATAGACGTGAAGCAAAGGGGGAATGCGGACGCGGCGGAAATAGAGTTTTTGCCGGGCAAACCCTGGCAAGTAGAGCAACTCGCGGATCACGTCATCGGAAAGCCTGAGCAACTGGAGAAATGCCCGCCAATCGTTCAATCCCCGTTCCTCCGCAAACGCACGAACCGCCTCCTCGACCAACCATCCATCGGCGACTACTCTGAGGGAAACAAAGGTATTGAGATCGATCCAGAATGCCGCCGGTTCGAGGAAGGCGAGACGGCGGAACGGCACCCACCCTCCGGTCTGGCACCAGATCGAAACCCCGACAACGTCCCGGGCCTGCCGCAGCTCCCGCACGTAGGCTTCATACTCCCACCCGGTGAAGGAAGGATACTCCCCACAGCCCTCGTATTCTCGCCGTGACTGGAGTTCCAACATTTTGGGCTGTTTCAAATAAAAGAAGCTCTTGTTCAACGGCAGGAATCGGAAGAAATCCGATTCCCCGTACTTCATCGACACGATCAAAGCGGGGCTGGTGAGCCGGTCGAAGACATCTGCCAGGGTGCGACGATGCCACATCAAATCACCGATCCGATAGGCACCAACGGTCCAGGTGCGAAAAATCAGCCAGCGTCCGTGACGCTCAAAAACAGGAAGAAGGGTCTCCAAAAGCTCCCGGGCCTGCCAGGGTTTTTTCACCAGTAACCTGCTGTGGAAAAAATCTTTCACGTCTTTCCCATCCGACTCGCCGATCCGCAGGATCACGGCTTTGACTTCCGGGAAGTCGGTCAGGAAGCGTTCCAATGAATCCCGCAGGTGGTCCCGCGCTGACTCCCAGGTGTTCCCCAAATAGTTCCTCAGCGCCGGTGTCGTGGACATCACATCCATGGTGACAAAGACCTCCAAACCGCATTCCCGGAGCACCGCAATGCAACGGCGGAACTCTTCCCGAAACACGCCGATGGCTTCCCGCACTTCCGGCTCGTAATGCTCGTCATCAACAAGGTGGGCGACGTCATCAAGAGAGGCCGCCGTAAAGCCCCAGGAGGCGGCTTGGAGCCCCAGCGTCCTCAAAGATGCCCTGATCCGGGCCCATTGGGTCTCCCGATCCGGGCCTCGCAGGGCAAGGTGATCGAATGGGATCTTTGACCAATTGATGGTCTGCCGATTGTATCCTTGGAAAAAGGGCCCGATGGCATCAATGAGCCGGATTTTCATCCAAGGAGGATCACTCGAAGGAGGAGACAGGATCATACAGGGGGACATCTGAGCGCTTGCCTATTGTTTTTCAGTAGGATAGGGAGCAAGAAATTCAGGAGATTGCAAATATCATCAACGGTTCCGAAGGGAGCAAAGTCCCTTCCGCAAAGGTTTTGTTGCTTGTGGTGTGCCGGTCTTGCTGAAGATGGCGCGATCACTCCCTTTCCGGTGGCCCCTCACGAGGGTATCCTTAGCGAATGTCCATGAAACACCCACCCGCTTGTCCAGCTCTTTCCCGCAGACAGTTCCTCTCCAGGAATTACGGGCTGGGCACCATCGCCCTCGCCCTGCTGCTCAAGGAGCAGGGCCTGCTCGCGAACCCCGGGCTCGGCAAGCGCCAGCATTTTGACAATCTCCCGAAAGCCCCCCACACCTTTGGCAAGGCGAAGGCGATGATTTCCATGTTCATGCAGGGCGGCCCGAGCCACATGGATCTCTTCGATCCGAAACCCATGCTGACGAAGTACGATGGCAAGGACTTTCCCGGCGAAGTGAAATATGACGATGCCGCGGGGGCCAGCCGGGAAGTGATGGGGTCCCCATGGAAATTCACCAAGCATGGCCAAAGCGGCATCGAAATGAGCGAGTTGGTACCCCACATGGGAACCATCGCGGATGACATCACCCTGATCCGGTCGATGCACACCGGAGTGAACAACCATGGCCAATCCATCTACGCTCTCCTCAATGGCACCGCGTTGGGAGGGCGTCCCACCCTGGGCAGTTGGATCACCTACGGACTGGGCTCGGAAAATTCCGACCTCCCTGCCTACGTTGCGCTGACCGATCCCAGGGGCCTGCCTGTTCTCGGGGTGGACAATTTCTCCAATGGCTGGCTGCCTTCGCTCTACCAAGGCACCGTCATCCGGGCGAAGGAGCCGCGGATTCTCAATCTGGAGCCGCCCATGTCACTCCAGGGGGAGGCCCAACAACGTTACCTGGCATTTGTGAAACGCCTCAATCAGGAACACAGTGAGGAACGCCCCGGGGAAACCGACCTCGATGCCCGGATCCAAAGCTTCGAACTCGCAGCGCGGATGCAGACGGCCGCCAAGGAAGCTCTCGATCTCAGCCAGGAATCGGAAGCAACAAAGAAACTGTATGGTTTGAATCGTCCGGAATGCCAGGAATTCGGATCGCGCTGCCTCATCGCCCGGCGTCTCGTGGAGCGCGGCGTCCGCTTCGTCAGCCTTTTCACCGGCAATCAAACCTGGGACCACCATTCCAGCATCCTGACAAGTCTCCCGGCCGCCTGCCAATACGTGGACCAGCCGGCGTCGGCCTTGGTCATAGATCTGAAGCAGCGGGGATTGCTGGATTCCACCGTGGTCCATTGGGGCGGAGAAATGGGACGCCTCCCGGTGATCCAGAACCGCGCCGGTGGCAAAGACCGCTCACAAGTGGGCCGCGACCACAACACCTCCGGTTTCAGCATGTGGGTGGCCGGTGGAGGTTTCAAGGGGGGCCTCGTCCACGGAGCGACCGATGAGTTCGGCCACCATGCGGTGGAAAATGTGGTCAACCATTACGATTACCACGCAACCCTATTGCATCTCTTCGGTCTCGATGCGGGCAAACTGAGCTACAAGCGGAATGGGGTGGATCAAACCCTGGTGCAGAATCCGGAAGCCCGGATGGTTTCAGAACTGCTGGCCTGAAGGGTTCGCCGGAGGCAACAAAAACCGGGCGATTCCCTCCCCGACTGACCAAAAAGCGCAGGCATCGGAGTGCCTGCACCAGCCCGAACCTATGGTCAGGGCTTCGGAGCTTCGGCGGCGGGCTTCGGAGCTTCGGCGGCGGGCTTCGGAGCTTCGGCGGCGGGCTTCGGAGCTTCGGCGGCGGG
>JADZAX010000440.1 GCA_020852405.1 Verrucomicrobiales bacterium | reverse complement strand
TTGGGCAACAGTCCGTCGATCCATGAATTAGGATTCTGTTTCGACGCTCGAAGGGGGTGCTCTTCATGGCGAGTTGTCGATCACGAAGGCAGGTCGGGATAGGACGCCTTGGGATAGAGCGCCGTAGTGGTCGGAACGCCAGAAGTCCTTCAAATCCGCGGCGGTGATAAGTTGGAGGCCGGGGGTGGCGACGGCCGGATTACAGAGGATGTAGAGGTCTCTCTCCGCGATGTATCCAGCGACGTTGAGCGTGTGGCCGGCGCTGCCACCGGGGAATTGTGGGCCAATGTATTTGAAGTCAACGACGAGGGGACGTCCGGCATCAAGTTCGCTTTTCAGCATGTCGGTGGCCAGGACGAAACCTTCGTCGTCGGGCGTGAAAGTGATTAGTTTCCACTGCTGACCAATCGTCCTCGAGGCATTCAGGAGATGGCCCCAATCAGTGCCGGTGCCGAGAGGCGAGGGGCACAGGCGCTTGAAATCCCATCCGCCGATCTTGCTGCCCTGAAAGCGGGCGAAGGTGGCGCAGGCGGTGGAGCCACAGTTGTTGTATCCTTGATGGATGTGCGGCATTTTAACGAGGGCGAACTTCCCCGGCTCGCCCTTTCGCTGTCGGTAGTCGATGAGAGATAAAAGGTCGGTAGCCTGCTGGGCAGAGGCGTCGGCGGACGGTTGTGCGGGATGACCGGTGGGGCCCGTCGGACGGAGTTTCGACGCCTTCGTCCAGTTGGCTTTGGCTGATTCCAGCTCGCCGGCTTGAAACTGCATTTCACCCAGCACGACGAGGCCGGATGGATCTTTCAGGTCCGCCGCCCGCTCCGCGAAGCGGCGAGCCTGCACGGCATCGGGAGCGACTCCTTCACCGGAGAGATACACCATCGCCAGAGATCCTGCAGCTCGACCATGGCCCCCATCCGCCGCTTTCTTCCACGACTCAAGGGCCTTCGGGACGTCCTGCTCCGTGCCCTGTGCGCCAAAGTAGCACTGGCCGAGGTTGAAAGCCGCCTGCGGCGATTCCTTTGCCGCCGCTTTGAAATACGCCAATGCGATTGCGGGATGGCGCTCGATCACGGCACCTCGGAGATAGGCGAATCCCACGAAGTCCATGGCCTCCGCGTTGCCGGCATCCGCCGCCCGATGAGCCCACCCCATGGCCTCGGCATCGTCTTTTGTGACTCCTTTACCATCCCGATAGCGGATGGCCAGATCGAGCTGAGCTTTGACATCGCCGCCAGTTGCCTTGCTGCGGAGCGCTTCCCACTCTGCCTTGTCGTCGGCTGCCAACGTGGACAAACTCATGGGCAAAATAGCGAGGAGTGTGAACAGGGGCTTTTGCATGGTAAAGGCTTTCCTTGATCCTCAGCTCACGGAATGGCGGGAGACGTTGGCTTGGCCATCCGTCCGAGAAAAAGCAAGGTATTGCTTCTGTTGTCCAGGAGAGCGACCACGAACGGGCGGTTCGCGTTAAACTCAGGGCTTATTGGGGCCAAGGCGAAACCTCGCGTCGCGGCCACGGCAGCCGATGCCGCGGTGGCTTCCGCTCCTTCTTCATTCACTTCCATCGTGGCTTGTTGGATGAAGGAGGTGATGTAAAGCTGTTCTTGCTCGCTGATTCCGGAGAAGTCAGCGCTGGCCTCGTCGAATGGATCCTTCACGTTGAGATCGGACAGAAGGTCCTTCAGTGACACTTTGGAGTCCAACACGAACCGTGGCAGGCGAATCTTCACCTTCGTCTTTTTGAGGGCCGTGAACTGGTCGTAGAAAAATTCCAGGTTCAATCGAGCCTCCAACTTCTCGAGATTGGCCGCCCCTTCTGCTGGAAGCAGCATTACCAGCCTCTGCGCTCCGCCGGCGAATGAGAGGGATAGCACCTGCGTGCCCTCCAGATCCCTGTAATCAGCCTCCATTTCGGACTTCATGTAGGTCGCCTTGGTAACCGTGCCGGAGGAGAGCAGGAAGTCTCCTGGTTCGCTCATCGCAGCGTCGAATTTGAACTCCCAAGGAGCCTTGAAATAGATGACGTTCGTCAAAATACACCTGGTGGAGTTGACCAGGACACCCGGGGCAATCAGGTTTTGAATCTTGCCATTGGTGAGGGTTGCAACATGCGCATTGATGAGTTCGGCGGCATCATTCGCACCGTCGAATGCCTGTGTTCCCATTCCGAGGCGATTCTTAATGGCCTGCTGGAATGCCTCGACGGGCTTCCAGTCTCTTTTTATCCATAGGTCATTGACCATGAGAATGGTGGAATTCTCATTTTTCCCGGAAGGCAGTAGCATCGCAATGGCTGGGTCGGAACCCGCATCAGGGATGGCCGTATCCTTCGGCAGATGCAGAGCCGCTGCCAGTTCAGCGGCGGTTTGGCCCCTGGATCCCATCCACAGTGACTCCATGATGGTGGCGATACTGACCGGGGAAAACACCACATTGGTGTCCAACTTGGCAGCGTTCTCCGGCCGGGCACGCACCGCACGGAAGAGGTCGAAGCCCAAGCTGTTATATTCAGCGACCGTGGGAAGCACGGCAGGCTCCCGAATGAAACCCAGCGAAGTATACCCGTGCTCCTTCACAAGCTGTTGGAGGAGCTTCTTTTCCTGTAGCGGAAGCGACAACCGTCCCGCATCGGGAAAGGCTTGCGTCGCGGCGCTCAGGAACGTGGCAACATCCACCGTCCTTTTCTCGCTGGCAGCCCTGGCAGCGGCCTTGAGGGCTTCTCTCAGTATAGGAGTGGTATCGTTCGGCAGCACAACCTTCAGCTTGGCAAGGCGGGCTTCGATGGACTTCGCATCGGCCTCTCCGTCGGCCGCGGCACGAAAGAGAATGCCCGACCACACGGCAGCGGCATGGTTCGGCTGCCGCAGTGGAGAAACGCCTTGGGCATTGGCAGCAGCGCTTGCTTTTGCCAGCGCGATTTGCTGAAACCAATCCAGCGCACGATGCAGCGGTTCGGGTGATCCCGCCTTGTAGATACACAGATCGTTGAGCGCCTCCAGCAGCTCGTAACCAGCGGGAAGGGCTGCCGGGACTTCCAGAGACGGTGTCCCTGAAGGCAGCGTGCCAGCAGGAGTTGCGCCCGCGGGGGCTGAAGTGGACTTTGTCGCCGGAACCGGGGCGGACTGGGGATCCGCGGAACTTGGGTCCTGCGCGACCAATAACGAGGCAGCAGCGGCCATTAGAATGAGCAGAGGGTATTGCGGCTTCATATGCAAGGGTTGTGGAATATTCAGAAAGAATCGGGTCCATTGTTTCCCCACAGCCTGTCCCGTCGCAGCGGAGCTTGAGGAGGTCTCCGAGGGTGCCAGCGCAGGCGTCACACTGTCACCAGTTACAGACACATTGCCAGTCGACTTCTCGCGCAAGCCGTGGCGCGGTCCCGCTTCTGCGAGATTCCAATTGGTGGCCTGCTTGACGATGCTCATGGGTTGGCGGGTTTGATCCAACTGGCATGGGAACCGAATGCCATCGAAGAGGACAATAGCATCAAATCAGACAACTTTTGCAGTTACTGACTTCTCGGAAGCTCCCTTTCCAACCCTTCCGCACCCTTCCTGCCGAAGGCTCGGGGTCAGTTGGGGGGGAAGGAGGACGCAGGGGGCATCAGGGCCATGGCGGGTAGGAATCATCTGATGCGATTAGCCGAGTCAACGATTTTCACGCGGGAATGGACCGCTCGGCCACCGCGAGCCGAAAACGGGCGAGACTTCACGACAAGGGATCGGGGAGGAGGGCGGCAGCCGCGCCAAGTGGCAGCCCCCGGTCATGGCTTCTTCGCCGCACGGAGATCCAGACACACCACCTCACGGTCATTCCGGAAGTAGGCATGACCATTGGCAAAGGCCGGCGGCGTCCATTCCATCGTCTTGCCGCCGAAGGGTGATGTCGGCTCGATCACTTTGGCCCGGGCGAGTTCCACATATCCGGACGAACTCAGTCGCGCCCGGATCAGCACTCCCTCGTCGGTGAACAGGTAGACCGCCCCATCGCCCGCCAGCGTCAGGTGCAGGCTGGCGCCGGTCTTCGATTCCGTCAGGCCGGCGGTTTTCCAGAGTTCTCGCCCCGTCGCCGCGTCAAGACAGGTCAATTCCCCGCGCATCCCTGCCGAAAAAACGCAGTCATCGCGAAACAACGCCGTCGATGTGTTGCTCAGGACACGCTTGAGCGGGACATTTCGATCGGCAGGCCACAGTATCGACGGCTTGGATTGACCGGCCCGCTTTTCCAGCATCAGACCGCCGATCAGCAGCCGATTCCCCTGCGTCACGGGCGTCGCCACACAGTCGTTGTTGCTCGTGGTCATCGCTTCCCGCCATTGCTGCTTCCCCGTCGCCGGATCCAGTGAAAAGACCGATTCCGTCGACCACACGATGAGATGACGCCCGTCTTCCCAATCCACGATCACTGGGGAACTGTTCGAAATCTTGTCTTCCATCGCCTGCCAGAGGGTCTTGCCCGTTCCCTTGTCCAGCGCCATCACACTCGCTCCCGGTTTCGCTCCGACGAACAGGATCAGCCGCTCCCCGTCGATCAACGGAGATGCCCGGCATCCCATTTCCCAGATCTCGAACTCATCCTTCAGCCGCCGCTCCCAGATCATCGCCCCCGTCGCGACATCCATGCAGTGCAGCTCGCCATTCGCCCCGACCATGTAGACCCGGCCCGCCTCGATGATCGGCGTGGCACTCGGGCCGCCCCCCTGTCCCGGCATAAAGGCCCAGTCCGGATACGGCGCCTGGTAGGAAAGCTTCCAGAGCTCCTTCCCGGTCGCCTCATCAAAACAGAGCATCCGCTCATGCGCGACCGGATTCTTCAACTCTGCGTCCGATACAAACACCCGTCCCCCTGCCACCACCGGA
>JADZAX010000439.1 GCA_020852405.1 Verrucomicrobiales bacterium | reverse complement strand
GAGACGGCGGCAGAGATCCTGCCTCCCCAGGACGACACGACCGAATGGATCGTCAGGGTGAAAAGCTCGCACACGCTGCTGGACGGCAGTTATGTGAGGGACGGCAGCCTGGTCGCACCGTCCTACCACCCACCCAAGGAAGGCTGGACCCGCGCCGGAGACGAACTGCTTTGGGACCTGATGAGGACTCTGCCGCGCAGCGTGGCCGGGTGGTGACCGGGACAGGCCGGGAAATGCGGCCCCAACCCGTTCCCGTTTGATTTGTGCCGTGTTCCGGGGTCCAATACGGGGACGTTTCACTCATGGCTCGGAATTACACTCTCCAGAGCGCCACCCCGGCGCGCCCGCACTCCGGCATCAACTATGCCGCGGAATTGAATGCCCAGCAGTATGCCGCGGTCACGTCGCCCCCCGGTCCCACGCTGGTCATCGCCGGTGCCGGGAGCGGCAAAACCCGCACCCTCACCTACCGGGTCGCCTACCTTCTCGACAACGGCATTCCTCCCGCCCACATCCTGCTCCTGACCTTCACCAACAAAGCAGCCCACGAAATGCTGGACCGGGTCCGGCGGCTCGTCGGTGTGGACACCCAGGAACTCTGGGGGGGGACTTTCCACTCGGTCGGCAACCGGGTCCTGCGGGCCCATGCGGACACCCTCGGCTGGGCCCGCAATTTCACCATCATGGACCGAGAGGATCAAAAAGACCTCATGCTCTCGGTCTACCAGGACTGCGGAATCGACCCCAAAGCGGGACGCTTTCCCAAGCCGGAAGTGGTGGCCGACGTGCTCAGCCTCTCGCAGAACACCACGGCATCCCTTGAGGACACGCTGGAAACACGGTATTCCTATCTCGCCCATCACCAGGAGGCCATTGCCCGCATCGGTGAGGAATACGAACGGCGGAAGCAAAAAACCAACTGCTTCGACTTCGACGATCTGCTGGTGAAAACGGTCCGGCTTCTGGAAGACCATCCCGGCATCGCGGACTCCTACCAACGTCGGTTCGAGTTTGTCCTCGTCGACGAGTACCAGGACACCAATGCCATCCAGGGCGAAATGATCGACCTGTTTGCCGCCCATCACAAAAACCTCATGGTGGTCGGCGATGATGCCCAATCGATCTATTCCTGGCGGGGAGCGGACTTCCGCAACATCCTCGATTTCTCGACACGCTACCCTGGTGCTCACGTTCACAAGATCGAGACCAACTACCGCAGTGTCCCGCAGATCTTGCAGTTGGCCAACGCCTCAATCCTGCGCAATGAACACCAGTTCCGCAAGGAGCTGGCCCCGGCCCGACCCGAAGCCGCCGCCCTCCCCGCCCTGGTGCCCTTGCAGGATGTGAACATGCAGGCCTCCTTCATCGCCCAGCGGCTCCAGGAGCTGCACGACGAGGAGGGTCTCGAATGGTCCGCGATGGCCGTCCTCTACCGCGCCCACTTCCACTCCATGGAAATCCAGATGGAGTTGACCCGGCGCAGCATCCCCTTCACGGTGACCAGCGGGCTGAGGTTTTTTGAGCAGGCCCATGTCAAGGATGTCGCCAGCTTTATGCGGTTTGCCGCGAACCGGCGTGACGAGGTGGCTTTCCACCGCATGCTGAAACTCCTCCCCGGCATCGGGACCAAAACCGCGACCAAAATCTGGGACCGTTGGCTGCTCAGCGATGCCGCCGGAGCCCCGATCGTGCCCTGCTTCTCGGAAATCCTCCTCACGCTCCCGGTCCCGGCAAAAAGCCGCGAAGCCTGGGAGCAAATGGCCTACACTCTGGACGAACTGATGACCGAGGCCGGCGAGCCCAAGCCTCCTGCCGAAATGATGACGAGCATTGTGGAGGGAGTCTACCGGGAGTATGCCGAAAAGTCTTTCCCCAATGCCATGAACCGGCTGGAAGACCTGGAGCATCTCCACAGCTTCTCCCGCGGCTTTACCGACATCGGGGAGTTTCTTTCCCAACTCTCCCTCCTCGCCGGACAGGATGCCGCAGGAGCGGGCGGAGCTGTCCGCGAGGAACAATCGGTCTGTCTCTCAACCGTCCATCAGGCCAAAGGCCTCGAGTGGCAGGCCGTTTTTGTGGTCTGGCTCGCGGAGGGAATGTTTCCCAACAAGCGCGTCATCGAGAACGATGAGGACGGCACCGGACTGGAGGAAGAGCGCCGGCTCTTCTATGTTGCCGTAACCCGAGCCGAGGATCAGTTGTTCCTCACTTACCCACTCTGGTGGGGAGGTTCCTGGAGCGGGATCGGCACCCAGGAGCCCTCCCGGTTTCTCGAAGAACTCCCTGAAAACGCGGTCGAAGTCTGGAATGTCGGCGCGGTCCGGGGACGTTCTCCTTTCTGAAATGAGGCCCTTTCCCCGAAACAGGAACGTCCTCCCCGGTTGACCACGCCCGTTGCTTTCATGTCCCCTCCTCCCACCAACCCGCCGCTAGCTCCTGACGCCGCCGATGAAAAACCCGCGGGAGCCCGGGCCACCGGGGTGGTGGCTGTCGCCATCCTCGGCAGCCGCATCCTTGGACTGGTCCGCGACATGGTGTTCTCCGCCCTGTTCACCAAGGAACTGCGCGACTGTTTCCTCGTCGCGTTCCGCATTCCCAACATGCTGCGCGACCTCTTCGCCGAGGGCGCGTTGAGCACGGCTTTCGTCACTGTTTTTTCACAGAAACTGAAGACTGAAGGCGACGGCGCCGCCTGGCAACTGGCTCACCGCATTATCAGCCTCGCCGCAGTCTTCATGAGCGCGGTCAGCCTGGCCGGCATTCTCCTGGCCGATCCCTTCGTCACCCTGCTGGCCAGCGGATGGCGGAACGATCCCGCGAAGTTGGAACTGACCATTCTGCTGACCCGGATCATGTTCCCATTCATCCTCCTGGTGTCGCTGGCGGCGCTGGTCATGGGCATTCTCAATTCGAAAAAAATCTACGGTGTGCCCGCCACCGCGAGCAGCTTTTTCAACCTCGTCTCCATCGTCGGAGGGGTCGGTCTGGGCTGGCTCCTCGATCCTGCGTGGGGTCCCCGGGCCCTCATGGGATTCAGCGTCGGAACGCTCCTCGGAGGCCTGGCGCAGCTCACCTTCCAACTGCCGAGCCTGCGGCGCTGCGGTTACCGCTTTCGCTTCAGCCGTGACTGGTCGGACTCCGGGGTGCGGCGCATTCTTTCCCTAATGTGGCCGGCGGTGATCGCGGGGAGCGCCGTGCAGGTCAATGTTTTCCTCAACACCATCTTCGCCTCCAGTCTGGCGGTGAAGGATGGCCCGGTTTCGTGGCTCAGCAATGCGTTCCGTCTCATGCAACTTCCGCTGGGGGTTTTCGGAGTCGCAGTGGCCACGGTGACCCTGCCGGTGCTGTCCCGGGTGGCTACCGACGGCCTCACCCCTCGTTTTCGCGAGGTGCTCGGCGCGGGCAACCGCCTCGTCATTTTTCTCACCCTGCCCTCGGCACTCGGGCTTTACCTGCTGGCCGAGCCGGTCATCTCCCTGATCTATGAGCACGGGAGGTTCACCGCCGAGGAAACCCACGCGACGGCCCTCGCCCTGCGCTGGTATGCGGTCGGCCTGGTTTTCTATTCCTGCATCAAAGTCATCCAGCCCGCCTTCACCGCGATCGACCGCCGCTTCATCCCGATGGTTGTCGCGCTCGTCTCGATCGGGCTCAATGCCGCGCTGAACTCGGTCGTCGTGTTCGTGTTCAAACTCGGCCATGAATATCTCGCCCTCTCCACCGCCGTGATCGCCTGCACCAATTGCCTGGCCCTTTACGTGGTGCTCGCCCGCATCGCCGGGGGTCTCGACACCGGGAGACTGTTCGCCACCCTGGCCCGGCTCGTGCCTTCCCTGCTGACCCTTGCTCTGGTTGCCTTTGCGGGAAACCATTGGCTGCTCGCGGATTGGAATCATTTTTCCCTGCCCCGGCGCGCGGTGCTGCTTCTCGCGCTCATCGGCACTGCGGGAGCGGCTTACTTCGGCATTGCCATCCTTCTCCATGTCGGGGAAGCCCGGCAATTCTTCGACATCGTCCGCCGCAAGTTCAAGAGGTAAGCCACCTGCCGCAACCACCGACTTTCTATGAATCCCCCTATCTCCCAGACCCCAAGCGATGACGGCGACGAAGTGGCCGCGCTGCTCGCCCTGCCCCCGTTGGAGCGTCTGCAACGCCTCATGCACCGGCTCCGCGCCCCCGGCGGCTGCCCTTGGGACGCCGAGCAGACCCACCTCTCGCTGCTCCCCTGCTTGATCGAGGAAGCCTACGAAGTCGCGGAAGCCATCCGCTCGGGGGACCGGGAGGCCATCGTCGATGAGTTGGGCGACCTGCTCCTCCAACCGGTCTTTCATGCCGAAATCGGCTCCGAAACTGGCTTGTTTGATCTGGATGACGTCGCCGCCGCGATCTGTGAAAAACTGATCCGCCGTCACCCGCATGTCTTCGGCGACAGTGTGGTCGGGGACTCGCAGGGAGTGTTGCGGCAATGGGATCAGATCAAGCAGCAGGAACGAGCCACCGCCGGCAAGGCTCCCGCGGAATACCACCTTCAGAGCGCCCAGGGTCCTTTGCCGGCCCTGATGCAGGCCGCCAAGATCCAGAAGAAGGCCGCCAAAGTCGGCTTCGACTGGCAGCATCCGGAGCAGGTCCTGCCCAAAGTCCGGGAAGAAGTTGACGAAGTCGCGGAGGCCCTGGAGTCCGGTGACCCGGCCCGGGTTGCCGAGGAACTTGGGGATCTGCTCTTCGCGACGGTGAACCTCGCGCGCAAGTGCGGTCTGGATCCCGAGAATCTCCTCGCCGCCGCCAACACCAAGTTTGTGCGCCGCTTTCAATCCGTCGAAGACACCCTTCGTATAGCTGGAAAGACACTCGATGCCGCCAGCCTGGAAGAAATGGACGCCGCCTGGAACGCCGCCAAAACCAAATGAGCGGACTCGGACTCCACGGGGGGATTGGACTTGCGACCCCGCCGCCCCGGGCCACATTGCGGGAGTCATGATCAAATTTCTCCACACCCGCATCCGCGTCAGCGATCTGGAGCGTTCCATCGCTTTTTACGAAACCCTTGGCTTCCGCTGCACCCGACGCACGGAGAAATCCCCCGCCGGCAACCAACTCGCGTTTCTTGAACTGGAGGGCAACGAACACTTTCTGGAACTCTGTTTCTCCCCGGAATTCGAGGTCCATTTCCCCGAGGATCTCATGCACACCGCGATCGGCGTCGAGGACATTCTGGCCTATTGCGGCGGTCTGGAAAAAGCCGGTCTTGAGATCTGGCCCGGAGACTGGCGCGAGGCATTCCCCAGTGGCAGGAAAATGAAGATGGCCTTCGTGACCGACCCCGATGGCTATGAAGTGGAGATCCTGGAAAGGAAGTAATTTCGGTCGCAAGGGCCAATCGCCGAAACCATGAGCAGCACCTCCCCTCCCCTCCCTGCTCCTCCGGTCAAAGCGGCCCAAGGGAAGCCCTCCCGCGGCCTCGTTTGGGGAATGCTGGCGTTTTTCCTTCTGGTCTGCTATGGAACGGCAGCCTTGGGCAGCCGGACTACGATCCCGGAAATTCCGGTCTGGTATGCCCAACTAAACAAGCCCACCTGGAATCCTCCCAGCTGGCTCTTCGGTCCCGTCTGGACGCTGCTCTACACGCTGATGGCGATCGCCGCTTGGCGGGTTTGGCTTTCTCCAAAGCGATTCGAGGTCCGGCTCGCCCTGGCCCTGTTCTTCTGCCAACTGCTGCAGAATGCCGCCTGGTCGGAGGTCTTTTTCCGCTTTCACCAGCCGGGATGGGCCTTGGCCACGATTCTGCTCCTCTGGGTGACCATTCTGGCCACCCTCATCGCCTTCTGGCGGATTTCGAGGGCGGCGGGTTGGATGATGGTGCCTTACCTGGCCTGGGTCTCTTTTGCCACAGTCTTAAACGCCGCGATCTGGCAGCTCAACCCGTAACCGGAGCCCGGGCCTACTTTTTGCGGCGGAACACCGCAAGGTGGCGGTCAACCGATTTGCCTTCGGTCACGAGGTCGCGGGAAGCGTTGTTGCGCTCTGTGGTGATCAGTTCACCCCCGAGCCGGCGGATCGTCTCCAACGCCAGCCCGTGCTCCCGGTCAAAGTAGGAGGTGATGACGAGCCGTCCCTCGGGAGCCATTTTGTCGAGTGCTTCCTGGAAAATCTCTTCCCAAACGCGCTCCCCGTTCCAAAAATTTTGATGCCGGAGAAAGACCAGATCAAAGTCCTCCCCCATCTGCCGGTGTCCCTTGAGCTTGGAGGCATCGCCGGCGAGAAATTCGAATTCCCGCCGCACCCCGGGAGCATCAGACAGCCGTCCGGAACGGAAACGGTCCGCCGCCTCCGCGATTTCCCTCGCCCGGATGTCCACTCCGGTCAGCTTGACGAGGCGTTCCGCTCCCTGGGATTCCGGCGCCCCGAGACGCCCGAAAAGTCCGGTCAGCATATCGGCCTCTCGGCAGTCACCACAGGCCAGATCGAGAATGCGGGTCGCTTCGGCCTGGCCAGCGCGTTGCAGAAAAGCCGGATCCCCCTGTTGCAGCGTGTTCCGGAGCAACCGCTCCAGGCGGCGGAGATCTTCGGCATCGTCTTCGGCAAATGGCATCGTGACGGCAGTGTTGGGGTCAGGATCCGGCGATGGCCATGGCTTCGCGGGCATTCCGTTCAATGGCTGCCCAATCCCCGGCCTGGATGAGATCCCGCGGAGCCAACCAGGAGCCTCCCACCGCGCCGACAAGGGGCGAGGCGAGGTAAGTGGCCAGGTTGGAGAGCTTGATTCCACCGAGCGGCACGAACTTCACCCCCAGGTGAAGGTAGGGCGCGGCGATGTTCTGCAGGTGCGTCAAACCGCCCGAGGACTCGGCGGG
>JADZAX010000438.1 GCA_020852405.1 Verrucomicrobiales bacterium | reverse complement strand
GGCTTTTTCCCGGGGAGATCCCACACAATGATCAGGCCGTCTTCGCCTGCCGAGAAGAGCACTTTGCCTTCCGCATCACCTGGCAAAACTTTCAGAACGGGCTTGGTGTGGGCTTTGAGTTCCTCAAAGGGGGATGGCGGCGGGGGAGCCGGGGCGGCGGCCACCACGGGAGGAGCCGCCGGGGCTGCCGCAGGAACAGCGGCTGGGGGGGCTGCTGGTTTGGCCGGTGGGGCAGTGGCGGCGACCGCCGCGGGAGCGGCAGCAGGCGTGGCGGGCTTGGCCGGAGCCGGAGCCGGAGCTGCGGGAGGCGCCGTTGGTGGCTTAGGGGCATCGAAGGCGCCCACAGCGCAAAGCCGGATGATGTTGTCCGCTCCGGCGACGGCCAGCCGGTCGCCTTTGAGCAGGGTCAGGTCGTTGGCGGGGGCGGGCAGATCGAGTTTCTGACTTTTCGGCAACTCCGCCACCGCCCGGCGTCGCAGGGTCTTGTCTGCCGAAGCGGAATAGAGGGTCTTCCCGTCGGGGGAAAAAGCGAGGCCGGTGACCGGTCCCCCGTGGTCTTTGACTGTGGTGGGTTTCGCATCCGCGGCCGGACCGAGAACAATGATGGTGCCGTCAGCGGCGCCAAAAGCATGGGTGCCGTCGGCAGCTTGAGCCTGGGAGATGGCTTCGGCCGGAAGCGCCAGGGCGGGTTCCGCGGTGGCTTGGGCCCGCCTCCAGATTTTCGCAATGCGGTAGCCGCCGCTGGCGAGGTCGCCCTGGGGGCTGAAGGAGAGCGCCTGGACATGATCCCGGTGCGCGGCCCCTTGGGGGTAAGTGGCTTTGTCATCAAGAGCAGGATCGACCAACGTGGCGGAAGGTTTGTTGAGCACTAGATCGTAAATGGTGATCTGATTTCCCCTTCCGGCGGCGGCGAACCGTCCGTCCTGGGTTACCGAGGCGGTGTAAACAGGCTGGGTGCCGTCGATGCGCTGCCACTTTTCTGGGGCGGGCGCCATGACGGCTCCCCCCTTGGCACCCTGATCAATCCAAAGCTTCAGCAAGGCCAGTTCATCAGGAGTGAGATTGCGGGCCTTGGAGGTGTTCTTTTCCGGCGGCATGGTCGGATCTTCGATATGGGCCGCTGTGGTGAAAAGGAGACTCGTGGCTCCCTTGCCGGGCTCCACCGCCGGGCCGGTGTCCCCGCCTTTTTTCATGAGGTCGGGGGTTTCCAAATTCAGACCCGCCTTGGCTTTGGTGGTGTTGTGGCAGGCAAGACAGTTCTGCTTCAGGAAGGGGAAAATCTCCCGACCAAAATCCACCGTCTCGGTCCGTTTGAGATCGGCCACCGGGAGCGGTTCCGCTTGGGCCAGAGGCAAACGCGCCGAGAACAGCAAGGCGCAGGCAACCATCCGGAGGCTGGATCGGGAGCTCAGAAAATGACAAGTCAAGGGGGCTGGCATAAGGCAGGGGAGGTAGGGGAAATTCTCAGGGAGTCTGGAAGCAAGGGGGACGGAGTCGGATTCCGGCTCCCCGTCAACTCAGGGGTGGCTCCGGTTCACTTTTTGACGGGCGCTGGTTTTACTTCGAGGGTCAGGGGCAGAGAGAAGGCAGCGAATTTTGTGTCAGTTTCTTTGGCCAGGGTGGTGGCCGCTTGGAGGCGCTTGTCAGCCTCCGCTTTTTCCTTGGTGGCGGCGGCACTTTTGGTTTCTGCTTCGGCCTGGGCTTTTTTGGCGCTGTCTAGCGCGGCTTGCGCGGTGGAGACTTTTTGGTCCGCGTTCGCTTTGGCATCCGGAGTGGCTGAAACGGCGAGCTTTTTGGCTTCGTCGAGCGCTTTCGTGGCGGCGTCGCTGGTGGCTTTGGCCTTGGTGGCCGCTTCGGCGATTTTCGGGAGCAGAGATTCGACCAGCTTCTTTTCCTCTTCCGCCAAGGTGACTGCCTGGGCATTGATCTGGTATTTCACGGTCCCGGTTCCTTTGAGCACCAAGGAGTAAATCCCCGGTTGGCCCTTGAACACGGTTGGCGCAAAATCCAAGGCGAGCTTGCCGTCATCCTTTTTCTCATCGATGGCCACGGTGGCTGGCTTTGCGAGGCCGGGAAGATCTGCGGTTTCGACCGTGAAGGGTCCTTTGAGCGCGCCCTTTTGGCCCAGCTTGAGCGGGATTTCAAGTTTCTGCCCAATCTCCACGGACCATGGTTTGACCTCGGCCGGGCTGAGCACCACCGGTGCTTTTTCGGCTGCGGTGACAGCCAACGCCAACTGGGTGGTCAGTCTTGTCCGGATGCGCTCTTTGGTCAGATCGGCGGCTTTCCAAACCAGGGTGCCGTTGCGCGCCTCGTGGGAAATTTCAGGTTTCCCTGGCGGGGTGGTTTTGCCGACAAGTTGAAAATAACCCGCCCATTTGGCCACGTCCGGGGCGGCCTGGAGGACCACGAAGGCGGTGGATTGGTTGGCGTTGACCGTGACCGGTGGACAGGTCACTCCCGGAGGCAGACCCACCGCACTCATGACAATTGGCGTGTCGAGTCCGTCGATTCGGTCAACCAGAATTTGGAAGGCGACGGTTCCATTTTGGCGCAGGAGGGGAGTCTGTGGCGTTCCACCTTTGCCGTCTGAGACGGCTTGTTCGGAAATCGCCAACAGTTGGAAATCGGGCTGGGGTTGCCTGATGACGAGACGGTAGAGTTGGTCGGCCCCGCCCGAACCATACTGGTTCGCCAGCGTCACCCGGTAGTCACCGTCCTGGTCCGCTTTGAAGGTCAGACGGGCATCCCGGGTCGCCCCATCAAAGGTTTTCACAGTGCCCGCGAGATCGAGATCGTCGCTTTCGACTACCTTGGTGGAGGTCTCCTTACCCCCTTTGTCCTTGGTGATTTTTTCCACCACGAGGTAGGGGTCTGCCCTTCCCGCGAGTCGGTCCGCGATGGCTTCGATCCACCAAACAGTGTCTTTTTTCGCGGTGAAGCGGTAGGCATCGTCATCGCCCGCGGTGTCAAAGATCCCCACGATTTCACAGGGGACGTTGACCGTTTGCAGGGAGGACTTGGGATCCTCCGGCACCATCGGCGCATTCAGAAATCCGATCCTGAAGGGAGGCGCGTCTTGGAGTTGGTAATCGAATCCCGGCAACATCGCCCGGGTGGGACGTTCCGGATCCAATGCGGAAGCACCCGATGCGCCTGACGGGACTTTCACTTTGATGTTTAAAGTTTCGATGGGCTTGCCTTCAATGGACAGGTTTCCATCAAGACTGCCTCCCGGGAGATTCCGGCCATGAAGCGTGAAGCTCTGTTCCTGTCCGGGAACCCCGGCTGGAGGATACACATAGTCGATCCATGGGCGCTCAGTCACTGTCAGGCGGTAGGGAAACTCCGCGCCGCCGAGGAAGAGGAAGTCATGGACACCCACCAGATAAGTGCCGTCATGCGGGGCGGTGAAATCGATCATGGGATCTCGTCCGACCGTGTCCCGGTTGTATTCCAGCTGGCGACCTTCCTTGTCCCGGATCAGGAGCGTGGCGTCGGCCCGGGAGTCCAGACGTTCCGCCCAGACATGGATGAGAACACGTTGTCCCTGTTTCAGGGTGATCTGGTAGTAGTCGATCTGGTTGGCATCGCAGGTTCCCGTGGCCACCGCTTCCAAAGCCAGGGCAGGGGCCTTGACGGGATCAATGGCATTGGTGTCCGTGATTTCCACGGTGCCGGGGCGGGTGACTTGGAATGCCCGCGGCGTGGAGAGGCCGTAGAGACCGGAAGCCCTTGCTTCGTAGAGCCCCGGAGGCACCTTGGCGTCGATCGTGATGCGGCATTTGTTGCCACTTTGACGGGGAGCTTTTTGGAATTCGGTTGCCGGGAGCATGACTGGCTCGCCTTTGATCCCGGGGTGGTTAAAAACCAGCGCATCCAGATCATAAAGATTCGTTCCGACGACGTTGACCTCGACTGTCTGCCCCGCTACTCCCCCCGGAGGGTAAATAGTGTTCAGCCCCGCACTGGGAAGCTGGGCCCAGAGGGAGGAATGCAGGAACGTAGAGCACGCCAGCGGCAGGAAACGCAGGACGAGATGGGCGGGAAAGGAAGGGGTGCGCATTTAAATGGTCGTAAAACCCCCAAAGCCTCGCAAATTCCGGCAATTGCCGCAAGCGGCGCCATCGCGCCGGACGGGATGACGGCGGATGGCTGATCAGGCCGTCGCGAGGGTGCCACTGATTGACCGCTTCCGGACCATGGCAGCAATCCAATAGGGAAGGTTGACCAAAAAAATCAGGTCAGTCGCCATGAAATAGCGGAACTCCAAATGCATCAGAAGCGCGATGAAAACGTGCAACAGGATCAGGGCCATCCCCATCAGGGCTGCCGCGACCCGGTTGAACAAGCCGAGAAACGCGAATAGCTCCAGATAAAACCCGGGAGCAATGCACAGCATGGCCGCCCAGGGATGGTCACCGAACCATTCCATCACGCCCCGGTTCAGCGTTTCTGGTGGCATTTGCAGGCTGTCATAGAAACCCTGCAGATGGTTTTTTTCAAATTGGACAACAATGTTCGGCGTTTGTTGGACCCACCGCCAACCGGGAATCCACCCTCCACCGGAGTTGACCCACTTGCTGATGGCGGAAACGACGTAGGCCGCCGCGATCATCTGTTGCGACCAGAAAACGGCCCCAGTGGCGCTCCCACTGGGAGTGTCGCCGTTTTTCTGGGAGCGTTTCCGCCATGCGTTGTAAAGGAACCACGCGCTCTGTCCCATCAACACCATGCCCACCAATTGGGCGGAATGATGATGTCCCCTGGGCGAGTATAAAAGGGATCCGGCTGCCGCATGGAGCAGGGCCAGTCCCGTCGTGACCCAGGGGAGTCCTTTGCCGAAAACATAGAAGACCAGAAGGATGGCGATCGCAAGGGCACAGAGAGCCGTGGGCACTGGTTGGCCCAGCCATTCCAAAGGCACCAGCATCCCCAGCCCATTGGGCTCCTCCCGGTCGATGGTATTGGGCAGATCGACGACCCAAAAATGAAGGGTCGGGAAGGTCGCCAACCAAATCACCGGCGCGAAAAGCAGGCGCATCCAATGCCATTCCCAGGCCTCGTAGGAAATGCGCCCGAGGTCGTTGCGGAAGAGGGATTTCATGGAGTGGAGGGTTTTGGGGGAAGTTGATCCAGGCTGGCCACTGGTTCCTCGACCTTGGCAAGATGGCCGTCTTTCCAATATATTCGGACATCCATCAGGGTGAGATGGGCGTTGCGGCCGTCCGTGAAGGCCTGTGGGGCGCGTTCGTCTCGGAGGAAGCGCAGGGCTTCGCGCGCCGCCGGTGCCTTCTGCTCCGCCGTCCAAGTATAGTGGGAGCCCTTGAGGTCTTTTTTCAATTCATCCAAACCGTCGCCGTAATGTTTCTTCAAATCGGAGGCGAAAATACCGAAATCCAACGTTGGCACCGGCTTCCCTGTCCGGTCAGTGAGGTAGACGACGTAGGTCTTTTCCTCGAATTTGGAATACATGGGAAATTTTGAGAAGGGATAGAACTCCCCGGTGGCATAGCAGAACGCGATCACCGTGAAGAAGGGTATAAGTACCAACCAGGGGCCGGAGGAGGGAGGTTTCATGGTGAAAAAAATGGCGGAGGCACCAGCCCGCGAGGCAAGATCTATCCTTAACACACGCAATACGACGCGCAAGCGACGACGGATGCCGGTGTGATGACGCCAGTGAAAACAGCTTTGAAAAACTTGCGCGGCCCCGCATTCCGCCCCACTGTCCGGGGTCTAAAGAACCGACATTTCCCGGCCATGACCATCGATTGGATTCAACTTCTCATCACTGTTCCCCTCATTGTGTTTTGGCGCCTCTGGCTGAAACAT
>JADZAX010000437.1 GCA_020852405.1 Verrucomicrobiales bacterium | reverse complement strand
GTTCCACGGGAATGCATAAATCCGGTAGAATCCGAGGGCGTGGTCAACACGGAAGAGGGAAAAGACCTCCGCCACTTTGCGCACCCGCTGACGCCACCAAGCAAACCCGTTCGCCGCCATGACATCCCACCGATAGAGAGGAATGCCCCAGTTTTGTCCCCACTTTTGGACAAAGGGGTCGTCTTTGAACAACCGCTCCGGGGGAGCGCCGCCATACCAGTCCAGGTCGAAGATCCCGGGGTTGGCGAAAACATCGGCGCTGAAGGTGCTGACGCCAAAAGGAATATCGCCCATCAGCTTGACCCCCCTGGCATCGGCATGGCTCCGCACGACACGCCACTGATCACGGGCCACCCATTGCACATAGGCGTAGAAGACCAGCTGGCGCTCGGCCCGATCCGGCTCAAGGTCGAGCAGCCGGTTCACATACTCCCGCGCTTTTCCGACACTGCGGTAATCTTCTGGCCACTCTGTCCAGAGCTGGCTCCCGCCTTCCATGTCCATCAGCATCCGGAACAGACAGTAATCGCCAAGCCAGGAACGCTCCTCCTCGCAGAAAAGATGGAACTCCAGATCCCGGTCGGTACCTCTCTGGTAATGCCCCTCCAGGAATCTCACGTAGGCCCGCCACAGGAGATCGAGTTTCAACGGCCGCACTTCACCGTATTTCACGCCTCCACGACGCAGGTGGTTCATGTTCTGCCGTCCAATAACTTCCCAAAAGGTGTCCTCAGCCAAATCAATCAACTTGCCAGGGGAGCAGTCGAGAGTCAGGGGATCGATGGCGACCGCGCTAATCGCATTGTAGGGACTGTTGTCCGGACCGGTCTCATTGACCGGAAGCAATTGGATGAAACCCACTCCGGCGCTGGAAGACCAGTCAATAAATTCAGCCAGGGCGGTCACATCGCCAATTCCGAGGTCGTCATCCCGTCTCAGGGAAAACAAGGGCACCAATACGCCCGCGATGCGGTTCTCTGTATGCAAATCGGGCGCCATTGAGGATTGTTGGGTCGTCAGGAAGTGGGGGAAACAGCGCCTAAAATGCCCGAGGTCTCCTCTACTCTCAAGCAGAGGACGCGGCCAGAGGAAAAATTTCCTGACACTCACCCATTTGGAGATCTTCTCACGATCGGCAGACCTGTTTTTATGTATTTTCCATATTTTCCATATTTTAATCTTGCCTGATTATGGTTTTTATGGCAAACTGGTTTAGTAACTTCTCTATTTGGGGAAAGACTTTGTGTTGAGGAGGTGAAGGGTGGTGCCCGCAATTGCGGGTGCCACCCTTTTTTTCGCGCCTTGCGCTCGGTCTGCAAGGTCATCCACCATCCGACCAGCAAAGGGTTTCCCTGAGATGGAACCACTTGTCGGGACGAACGCAGGATCCGGAATGAGGGCCCGTTGCAGGAGCCCCACACCGGCCGAAATGGATTGACTTTCCGGTTCTCAAAACTAATCTCAAGGAGACCTCTCTGACATGTACCGTTTCCTGTTTCTGATTTTCTGCGCCGCCGCCAGCCCTGCGTTTGCCCAACTCAAGTGGGAAAATCCCTGGCAGGAATTCCAACGAGACCCCGAAGTCGAGTATGTTGAGGCCACTTTCAAATTCACCAACACCGGCGCGACCCCGGTCAGCGTAAAGTCGGTCAAAACTTCCTGCGGCTGCACCACGGCCGAAATGGCCAAAAAAACCTACCTGCCGGGTGAGTCCGGGGTCGTGACCGCCAACTTCCATTTCGGTGATCGCGTCGGAGCCCAACGGAAAATCGTCACCGTGAAAACCGTGGACGGGATATCCCAGGATCTCAACATCGTGGTCTACATTCACCGTGCGATGATACTCACCCCCAGCCTTGTGTATTGGAAAAAGGCGCAGGATCCCCTGCCTCAAGCGGTGACATTGAATGCCGAACCGGGACAGGTGGTGCATGTCACGGGAGTAACGTCGCCCAACCCTCGATTTGGAGTTCAATTGGAAACCGTGACCGAAGGGGCCCAATACCGCGTCCTGATTGCTCCCTCCTCCACGGTCGAGAAGGACAAAGCGGAAATCACCGTGCAAACCGACTACCCTCCGGATGCACCCCGAGCCTACACCATTTACGCCCGCATTAAATGATGACGCAGTCCATCCGCCAGATGGCGGCTCTCCTTGGATTGGCGCTCCTTCCGGCCCTCATTTCAGCCGGGATCCAATGGGATAACCTCAAAGCCGCCACGGAACCGGGTGACGAAATCTCCTACGAAACGGCCCTGGGCTTCGGGGAAAAGATTCTATGGATCGATGCGCGGCCATCCCCCAGTTACGCGGCCGGACACATCGACGGGGCCATCAGTCTCAATGAAGACCATTGGCAGGAACTGGTCGCGGGCTTCATCGACGAATGGGACGACAACAGGATAATCGTCGTTTATTGTGATGGAGGAGGTTGTGATGCCAGCCACGCGGTGGCCAAAAGACTTCGTGAAGAAGTGGGGGTCAAAAATGTTCACGTTTTGAAAGGCGGATGGAAAGCATTGCCAAAGTGATTCCCCTGCTGCTGCGCCTGACCTTGGGCGGGGTGTTTGTCTACGCGGGGCTGACCAAGGTCACGAATCCGGGTGACTTCGCAAAAGACATCCTGCATTACCATCTGATCCCTTGGCCGGCTGCCGCGGCGGCGCTGGCCGTCTACTTGCCCTGGTTCGAAATTTTCTGCGGTCTGGGGATTCTCCTGCAGCGTCTTTATGCCGGAGCTTTGATGGCAGTTTCCGGCATGATGCTTGTTTTCACCTGCGCGCTGGCCAGCGCTTGGTTCAGGGGACTCGACATTGCCTGTGGCTGCTTCGGCAAAACCAAGGTGGACATCCAAACCCATTTTCCCGCCCTGATGGCCCGAGACCTGACGCTGCTGGCCATCGCGGTCGTGCTGCTGGTGCGGGTTTTCCGGAAAGGCAAAGCCGCCTCTCCAGGTTGATCACACCTTTCCGGCCCCAACAGACGCATTCCCGAGCAAAGAAAGGCCCCACAGCACCGCCGCGGCGGCAAGGTAGGGCAGGGCAAACTCCGGAGCCTCCCACCAGCCAAAGCGGTTCTCCACGCCATTTTGAGTCAGCGTGTAGGCATGGATCAGCCCCACCGCTGAAAAGCACGCGCAGGCAAGCATCCAGACTGCGGCCGTGCGGTAGGCGCGCCGGATGACAAAACTCACCACTGCCGCGTAGAGGATCGAGGTGAGGAGAAATCCTTGGTGCAGTGAGATGACTCCTTGGATGTACAGTTGACTGCCAAAGTGGGAGATTTGCGCCTCCAGACTGGTGCCCGCTACTCGGAGGGTGGTTTCGATTAGGTAGAGCGCCCAAGAGGCCAGCGCGGGAACCAATCCCACCGCGACCGCGAGCGCTTCTTCACGGGGAGAAGCCTGAAAAGCCTGCGCGGTGATCACCAACCCGATCCACAAGAGGATTCCCAGCGTCACTTCCAAGGGAACCACCTGTAGAACCGCGCCGACGCCACCGCACAATACCAACACCGTGATGACAAGCCCGTTGAGCGTGGAATAGCCCCAGCGCGCGCCCATGTCCTTCCATCCGGGATGGCCAATGTAGAGCGTCGTTGGAAATGGACTGCCAAAGACGGCGGCCAACAGAGTGCCCACGCCATTGGCCAGCAGGGAAGGTCGCGTTTCATACTCATCGCCCGCCGCAGCGGCACTTTCGAGACACTGCAGAGAACCGATCACATTGAAAAGCCCCATCGGAAAAATGACCGTGAAATACTTCCATCCCTGGCCTGTGGCGAGAAAATGCCACAAATCGCCCCCCGCCCAATGAGGCAGATGCCATCCCCAGGAAAAAGGAACCGGACCGGCGGCGTTTTGGGCAGGATCCAGGCCCCAACTCCTCAGAATCCATGCCAGGCCGGTCCCAATGATCACGGCAACCAGGCCGCCTGGCAACCCCATGGGCAAGCGGACTTTGCCGGCGTAAAACACCAGGATGAGCAGCAACGGCAACAGACCCAACGAGGGAGAAGCGAACACTTGAAAAACAAAGCCCATCGCAATGAAGGTGATGGCGATGCCCGCCAATGAGGAGAGAAGGGCCGCGCGAGGCGCATGGCGGCGCAGGGCCGGTCCCAGAAATGCGCCGACGGTCTCCATGACGCCACTGAGGAAACAACCGAATAGCCCCGCCTGCCAGGCCAGAGTGGCGTCCTGGGTCTGCCGGTAAACGGGTCCCATGATAAAAAAAACATAGGCGACCAGACTGACCGTGTTGATCCCATAGGGGAGAGCCGTGACATCGTCCCGCCCCGTGGCCTTGGCCAGACGCCAAGCCTGCCAGGCATAATAGCCGTTGCCCAGCAAAATGGAAAACGCGGCGCCGGGAAGGAGCCGCGTGGTTACCACTTCCACCGGTATCCCGCAGACCAGGGGACAGAGGGTGAGGATCAGTAGAAGCTGCAGGAGGTTGTCAATGAACAACCCGAAGAAGCCATCACCATCTCCCTTCGTGAACCGCCACAGTGAAGGATTCATCGAAGGGAGGATTGGTTGGGTACCGGAACCCCATCAGGGAAGCGCGGGCTCCTTGATGTATTCCTGATCGATCTCGCCTTTGAGCGCCTTGAGGAAGGTCACGATGTCCTTCACTTCGTCGTCGCTGAGCATTTTGCCCAACT
>JADZAX010000436.1 GCA_020852405.1 Verrucomicrobiales bacterium | reverse complement strand
GTGGGGGAGGAGGAGATCGATCTGAAGGAGACCAACCGCGAGTTAGACGAGATCGAGAGGGCGATCCGGACCGCAACCGCCAAGCACAATGCCTTCCTGAAGGAGCTGGGCTTAGCAGAGTTGCCGTAATGTGCAGGAAATCATCCGAGCACCGCGCTCTGGTCTTTTGCCTGCCCCCACCTCTCCCGTTGGCTGCCCCGCGCCAGTTGCCAGTGGCTGGAGCTCAGCGCGCCAAGCCACCTGGCAATGCCGTCCCCTCCCCTGAAACAGTCCCAGGAGTTCGGGTGGTGACGATTTGTCACTTCCAGAAGATCACCGCAACCGCATCCCTTCCCTCCGATCAGGGTCCCTCAGTTTTTGCGAGACTCGCCTTTCAAAAATCGCTAGGCTGGAGTTTCCCTACCATCGGATTCCCCCATGCCTGCCACCCCACTGACTCGCCGTTCCCTTCTGCGCACCCTGCCCCTCGCCGCCGTGGCAGGATCGTTCCAACTCCTCGTCCGGTCCGAAGACTCGAAAAAGCTCTGGATCACCGGCAACCCCGCGATTGATGGGCCGCGGGAAATCGCCCTGGATCTGCTCAAGCCGTCGCAGGCCCAGCTGGAACATGCCTGGGAGCTTCATTTCGGGTCCTTGGTCTTTGAGTCCTACGGCTTCGCCCCCCGGTTCGCGATGGATGCGGAGGCCCTCAACCAGGCCGCCGATGCCGGGGCCTCGGCGGAGGAACTTTCCGACCTCCGGGAATCCATGATGATGAACCGGGGAGCCACCCACGAGCGCGAAAGGAAGGAGTTCTTCGATGCCTTCCACGCCGCCGGGGTGACCTGCATTTTCCAAAACGCGGGCGAGGAAGGGAACGATCCGCTCCGCCTCATCAAACGCCTCGCGCATTTCACCCGGGCGACGGACCTGCTGAAACCGCAGCTCACCAAGGTGCTGCGTCCGGAGGACGTCGAAGCGGTGAAAAAAGCCGGGCAGGTGTCCCTCTGCTTCACCGGCAACGGCGTGCCCCTTCGTCAGGAATGGAACAGCGTGCGCGACGAGTTGCGGCTGATCCCGGTTTTTCAGGAACTCGGCATCCGCATGATGCACCTGACCTACAACCGGCGCAATCCGATCGGAGACGGCGCGGGCGAACCTCATGACGGAGGATTGAGCGACTTTGGGAAGGCCGCTGTGGCGGAAATGAACCGCGCCGGGGTCATCGTCGATGTGGCCCACAGCGGCTGGGAGACCGCCGCCGACGCGGCGCGGGCCTCGGCGAAGCCCATGGTCGCCAGCCACACCAGTTGCGCGACCGTCTACGAGCATTTCCGGGGCAAACCCGACGCCACCATCAAGGCGATCTGCGACACCGGCGGCTATGTCGGGATGTGCTGCATCCCTCGCTTTCTGGGCGGCCGGGGCGACCTCAATGCCCTGCTGGACCACCTCGACCATGTCATCAAAACCTTCGGTCCCGACCACGCCGCGATCGGCACGGACGTGGCCTATGTGTCGCGCTACGATCAAGAAGAGCGCCTCAAAATCAAAAAGCGTCCGGATGGCACGTCCCCCCTCGGCGCCTCGAGTGGACGTTGGGAACACCTCTGGCCCAAGGACGACTACCAGACCTCCGCCGCCGCCGAAAAAAGCATCGCCTGGACCAACTGGCCGTTCTACACCCTGGGGATGGTGATGCGGGGGCATTCCGATGATGTCATCCGCAAGGTCCTCGGCGGGAATGTGATGCGGGTTCTGGCGGCGAACCAGGTGTGATCGATCGCCGGTGGGGACATCCCCTGATTTGATCTTGCTCCCCCTGTGATCCCGCACCAAGCTTGGTCCAGCCCATGACCATTGGCCTTTTTGTCCCCTGCTACATCGACCAACTCTACCCCCGGGTGGCCCGCGCCAGCTGGGAGTTGCTGACCGGTCTCGGTCACACCGTGGAAAGCCCGGAAGGCCAAACCTGCTGCGGCCAACCCCTCGCCAACAGCGGCCATGCCGCGCAGGGAGAGCCCTGCGTCACCGGATTTTCCCAGCTCTTCGGCCAGTATGATGCGGTCGTCGGCCCCTCCGGGAGCTGCGTGCTGCATTTGAAAGAGCACCTCGAGCAGCGCGGCGATCCCCTGGCCCACCGGATCCACGAACTCTGCGAGTTCCTGCATGACATCGCCCGGGTGGAAAGACTGGAGGCCACCTTTCCCCACCGGGTCGGGCTGCATCAGAGCTGCCATGGTTTGCGCGGCCTGGGTCTGGGACGTCCCAGCGAATGCCAGATCCCCGCTTTCTCCAAGCCGGCCCGCCTGCTCGGCATGGTCGGGGGACTGGAGTTGGTGCCACTGGACCGCGCCGATGAATGCTGTGGTTTCGGGGGAACTTTTTCCGTCCAGGAAAGCGACGTCTCGGTGGCCATGGGCACAGACCGGCTCGCGGATCACGAGCGTCACCGGGCGGAGTTCATCACCAGCGCCGACATGTCCTGCCTGATGCATCTCGGAGGGCTGGCCTCACGCGCCGGTTCCCCGGTGAAAGTCATCCACATTGCCGAAATCCTCGCCGGCAACGCCCCCTGAGACCATGCTGCCGACCACCGACTCCCATCCCCGGGCCGCCCATGACTTTCTCCAGGACCCGGAGCGCAGCGCCTGGCATGACGAGACGCTCTGGATGGTGCGGACCAAACGGGACCGGATGGCCTCCCGGGTTCCGGAGTGGGAATTGCTGCGCGAGACGGCCTCGCAGATCAAGGAGCACACCCTTTCACAACTTTCCGGGTATCTGGAAGAGTTCGCCGACCGGGCCGAGGCCAACGGCATCACCGTCCACTGGGCGCGGGACTGGGAGGAGCACAACCGGATCGTCCTCGGCATCCTCCAGCGTCACGGGGCGAAACGCCTCGTCAAAAGCAAGTCCATGCTGACCGAGGAATGCCACCTCAATCCCTGTCTGGCCGAACACGGCATTGAGGTCATCGACACCGATCTCGGGGAACGCATCGTCCAGTTGGAAAAAGGGGCTCCGAGCCATATCGTGATGCCGGCGATCCATTTGAAGCGGAGCGAAGTCGGAGAGTTGTTTCGCCGGACCATGGGAACTCCCGAAGGTCTCGATGATGCGCAGGCGCTCACTGAAGCGGCTCGGCAGGATCTGAGGAAGCGCTATTTCGCCGCCGACGCCGCCCTCACCGGAATCAATTTCGCCGTGGCCGAGACCGGGGGCTTTGTCGTCTGCACGAACGAAGGCAACGCCGACATGGGGGCTCATCTCGCCCCCGTCCACATCGCCTGCATGGGCCTCGAGAAAATCATCCCCCGGCAGGAGCACCTCGGGGTCTTTCTCCGGCTCCTGGCCCGCAGTGCCACGGGCCAGCCGATCACCTCGTTTTCCTCGCATTTCCTCAAACCCCGCCCCGGACAGGAAATGCATGTCGTCATCGTCGACAACGGCCGCTCCCGCCAGCTCGCCCGGCCCGATTTCCGCAAAAGCCTCGCCTGCATCCGGTGCGCCGCCTGCTTCAACACCTGTCCGGTCTACCGGCGCAGCGGTGGCTTCAGCTACAGCTACTTCATCGCCGGCCCCATCGGCTCCATCCTGGCACCGAACATCGACCGGAAACAACATGCCAGCCTGCCCTTCGCCTCCACGCTCTGCGGCTCCTGCAGTGCCGTCTGTCCGGTCAAGATCGACATCCACACCCAGCTCCTGAAATGGCGGCAGGAAATTGTTGCCGAAGGGCACACCGGATGGATGAAACGCCTCGCGATGCGCGCCGCCGCCTTCGTTTTCCGTCATCCCCGGGTGTTCCGAATGGCCGGCTGGTGGGCGAGGAAATTCCTCCCCCTCGCCAACCGGATCCATCTCGATCCCTGGACCAAAACCCGGGACCTCCCTCCGCCTCCGAACGCAAGTTTCCAGGAATGGTACCGCCGGCGCGGAAAGTGATTTTCCGGACTGACGATCCTTATCCGCATCCCGGGATCATTGATAACCGCACCCCGATCACCCACCGGACGCATTTCCTCTGGCGCAAGGGCCGGACTCCCGCTACTGTCCGACCATGTCCGAGACGGTTCCCGAGACGCCCGCACCTGCCGAGATTCCCTCGCGCTCCCAGAGAAAAACGCTCTGGGCCGCCGTGACGGCCTTGTCGGTAGTAATCATCGGGGTCATCGCCGTGGGGGGGATCGCCCTCTTCAGTTGGGTGTTGAGCTTTCTCCAACCGGTCCTCGTCCCCATCGCGGCGGCAGGCATCATTGCCTACCTCCTGGAGCCCCTGGTCGCCCTGCTGGTGAACAAAGGATGGAAGCGGCCCCGGGCCACGATTCTGGTATTCAGCGGCTTCTTGCTCGCGCTGGTGCTGCTGGCGGTGGCGGTGTTCGTCCCCACATTCGGCCAGGCATCGGAACTGGCCGGCAAATGGGGTGACATCCAGACCCGGATCGGGGAAACCGTGAAGAGCTCGTATGCCACTGTCCGGGACCGGCTGGGATCACCCGTTGCCCAACAATACTACGACAAGGGGATCGACTGGATTTCCACCGAAGCTCCCAAATGGGGAACCCAGCTGGTCTCGAAATTGACCGGTTGGATCTCCACCGGATTGGGTCTGATCGGGTATGTCATCGGGTTCGCCCTCGTGCCCGTTTACCTCTACTACTTCATGAAAGAGGGGCCTCTGATTGCCCGTTCCTGGTCGAACTATCTCCCGCTGCGGGCATCGGAGTTCAAGGACGAGGTGGTGGAGACAATGCAGGAGATCAACGGCTACCTGATTTCCTTCTTCCGCGGCCAGATGCTCGTCAGCATGATCGATGGCGCCCTCGTGGGCATCGCTCTTACTGTGATCGGGCTTCCTTACGGCCTCCTCATCGGCGTCTTTGTGGGACTGCTGGGGCTGCTCCCCTATATCGGCAGCCTCCTCTGCCTCGTCCCGGCAGTCCTGATCGCGCTCTGGCATTTCGGCGCCAAGCAGTCTGTCCCCGCCGCTGATATCGCCTCCTACGATGCCGCCAAGCTCATCACCCATACCCTCCCGGATGGCACGTCCACCTATGAAGTCTACCTGCACACCTGGAGCTTCCTGCCGACCCAGGTCTGGGCCTATCCCCTGATCGTGCTGGGACTGTTTCTGATCGTCCAACAGATCAACGGACTTGTCACCGCGCCCCGCATTGTGGGGGATTCCGTCGGCCTCCACCCGTTGACGGTGATCTTTTCGGTGCTTTTCTGGTCGCTCATTCTCGGTGGTCTCCTCGGCGCCCTCCTGGCGGTGCCGCTCACGGCCGCGTTGAAAGTCCTCTTCCGTCGTTACATCTGGGAGCGTCAACTGGGCTCGTCCGGGGACGCGGGGAACAGCCCCGAGCAACCGGCGTCTCAGCCGGAAGCCCCCGAGGACAAACCGGCCACGGCCTGAGAACACCGGACCAGGGCGGAAAAACCTTGACGCGCCCGCCGCACTGCGGACACGATGGAGTGAGACGATGCCCTCCCCGAACCAGCGCGACCCTGTCCAAGTGCGCCAGCCCCGCAATGACGCGCACCGGCTCCATGTCCGGGTATTGTCGCTGGGGCTGATCCTCGCGATCCTGCTCTCGGCGTGGGGATGCCATTTCCCGCAGGACTGGCTGCTGGAGAATGTGTTGGTCCTCGCCGCGCTCCCGGTCCTGTGGGCCATCTACCGGAAGCTCCCTTTTACCCGGCTTTCCTGGACGCTGGTGTTTCTTTTTTACTACCTGCACGAACTGGGCGCCCACTACACCTACTCCAACGTCCCGTATGACGCCTGGTGGCAGAGCCTTTTCGGCAGGTCTCTCAATGAAATGATGGGCTGGGAGCGGAACCACTTTGATCGGTTGGTGCATTTTCTCTATGGGTTGCTGCTCGCCTATCCGGTGCGGGAGATCTTTCTGTCTCTGGCCCGGGCCCGGGGTTTTTGGGGTTATTTCCTGCCTCTGGATCTCGTCCTGTCCTCTTCCGCGCTCTATGAACTGTTTGAATGGGCCGCGGCCGAAATTTTCGCCGGAGACATCGGAGTGGCCTATGTCGGGGCGCAGGGGGATTTCTGGGATGCGCAGAAAGACATGGCCTTGGCCATGGCCGGCGCCTTGATCGCCCTCCTCATCACTCTGACGGTGAATCTCAGGTATCAGCGGGATTTCGCGCGGGAGTGGGCCATGAGCCTGCGGGTCAAGTCACGCTCCACCGAAATCTGAGCCTGGGCGAATCCCCTCCCCTGTCAGGCCGACCGCTCGACAGGGATCGAAGGCCGACGCCGCGCTCAGGCAATAATGTCTTTGATCACGTTGCCAAAGACATCTGTCAATCGCATGTCGCGTCCCGAATACCGGAACGTGATCTTCGTATGGTCCAGCCCCATGAGATGCATCATGGTGGCGTGGAGGTCGTGCATCTCCACCTTGCGGTCCACCACCTTGTAGCCCCAGTCATCCGTTTCCCCGTAGGTCATGCCGCCTTTGACACCTCCGCCGGCCATCCACATGGTGAAGCCGAAAGGATTGTGATCCCGCCCGTCATTACCCTGGGCGAACGGGGTCCGACCAAACTCGCCCCCCCAGACCACCAGCGTGGATTCAAGCAGTCCCCGCTTTTTCAAGTCGGTCAGCAAGCCCGCGATCGGCTGGTCGACGGCGCGGCAGTTCTTGGTGTGCCCTTCGACCAGACGGCTGTGCTGATCCCAGCGATCCCCGCTGCCGCCCGGGCAGGTCAGTTCGATGAAACGGACGCCCCGCTCGACAAGTCGCCGGGCAACCAGGCATTGCCGACCGAAGGTCTTGGTCTGGGTGAAATCCGAATCGAGCCCATAAAGCTTTTGGGTTGCCTCACTTTCGCCTTCGATACTCATCAATTCCGGCACCGCACTCTGCATGCGGTAAGCGGTTTCGTAGTTCTGAATGGCGGTTTCAACCGCGCCATGGTCCCCGTAAAGATCCATCGCATCGTCGTCGAAGGACTTGATCAGATCCAGCTTGCGGCGCTGCCGGGCAGAGTCCTCCAAAGGCTGGATGTTGGCCACCGGGATGGCGCTCGGCTTGAACACGGATCCTTGGTAGGAGGCAGGCAGGAAGCCCGAGTTGAAATTGTCGAGACCTCCAGGAGGAATGAGACCTCCGTTGAGCACGATGAACCCAGGCAGGTCCTGGTTCTCACTGCCCAAGCCGTAGCCGAACCAAGCGCCCATGCTGGGACGGCCCTGGAGTCCGGAACCGGTGTGGAGGAAGTAGTTCGCGAAGGTGTGCTCGGGGAACTTGGAGGTCATGCTGCGGACCAGGCACAACTCGTCAGCCATTTTGGCCACGTGAGGAAAGAGATCGCTCACCCAAAGCCCGCTTTCGCCATATTGTTTGAAAGCCCAGGGTGACTTGAGCACCTTGCCCACATTGTCGAACTGGGTCGGCTCGAGCTTCCCGATGGCCTCCCGGGGATCCTTCCCGTGGTATTTCTCCAGCATCGGCTTCGGATCGAAGGTATCCACCTGGGACGGCCCCCCGTCCATGTAGAGGAAAATAATGTTGCGGGCCCGGGCCGGAAAGTGAGGTTGCCGCAGTGCCAGGGGAGGCTCCCCTGGTTTCCGCAGAGTCAGCGGAGCGCCGGTCGGGGCATTGGCCCGCAATTCCTCCTGGAGGAGCGAGGAGAAAGCGAACGCGCCAAATCCGTTGGCGGCCCGCAGCAGCATCTCACGGCGACTCAGGGGATGGGGCAGAAAGTTTCGGCAGTGCATGACGGGGGAAGGGAGACGGATTCAGTTGAGAAAGATGAATTCCTTTTTGTTGAGCAACGCGTGACAGAGATCCTCCCAGGCCGTGGCCGTCTGGTCACCACCGGAAGCCGCGAGGAAGGACCGGGCTCGTGCCACCTCTTCATCGCGGGCGGGGCGGCCAAAGGCTTCGAGAAAGAGGGCCCTCAACCGCGCTTCCGGTTGGTCGGGATGTTGCGAGGCCGAGCGCGCCGCCCAGGACCGGGCGAGATCCTGCACCAGCGGGTCATTCATCAACACCAGACTCTGGGCCGGCACGTTGGAAACAGCCCGACGCCCCATCGCATTGAAGGGAATCGGGGTGTCGAAGGCCAGCAGAAAGGGCGGCAGAAAGTTCCTCCTCACTTCGGTGTAAAGACTCCGCCGGCCATCGCCATCGACCGGCCCGCTGCGTCCCGGACGTCCCCGCCCGTCCATGAAATCGCTCAGATTCACCGGAACACTCGGCCCGCCGATGTCAGGCTTGAGCCTGCCGGAGATGGACAGCATGGCGTCGCGGATGACCTCACCTTCGAGCCGGCGCACCGAAGCACGATGTCGCAGCAGATTGTCGGGATCCACCTCCGCGAGTCGGGCCGGGTCGTTGCCCGCGTTGGGAACCGTGCTCATGCGGTAGGTGCGGCTCAACACCATTTCCCGCAGGGCGGTCTTGACCGACCAGCCGCGCTCCCGGAACCGCCACGCCAGCCAGTCGAGCAGCTCAGGATGACTCGGGGGCAGTCCCATGGCGCCAAAATCGTCCACCGTGGGGACCAGTCCCCGGCCAAAGAGGTGGTGCCACAGCCGGTTGACCAAAACCCGGGCCACGAGTGGATTGTCCGGAGCGGTCAGGGACCGGGCAAGTTCCAGACGTCCGCTCCGCTCGGCCGGGGCGGTCTCTGCGCCCAGCGCGGTGAGGTTCCTCCGGGGCACCGTCTCCCCGGTCTTTTTGATGCTGCCCCGGAGATGGATCGGTTCGTTCTCCGCATTGCCCTCCAGCAGAGCCGTCGCGTATTGGGGAGCAGGGACCGACGCGTCGAGTGCCGCCGCGTCTTTGGCCAGGGCCTGCAGCGCGGGCGACGCTTCCGGCCAAAGACCCGCCTGCCACACCGCATTGAGAAGCTCGCACCCGCCCTCATCCACCTTTCCGTCGGCGAGCCCGGCGCAGGCCTGCCCCCAGAGCTTGCCGTAGGCCTCCGCGAGCGCTTCGGTTCCGCCCCCCGGAGAGGCCGCGAGAACCCTCCGGGTGAAGGCGCCTCCTCCTTCCGGAGGCAGTGCGGAGCCGGACATCAACACCTCATCGAGGGTCACTTCCCCCTCTCCAAGGTCACTGATTTCAATCCAGACCCGGTGGCCGATATACTTGTCGAGATTTCCCGACATAGTCAGCCAAGTGGACTTGCCCTGGGTGTCGGTGCGGTCTTTTTTGATCAGGGTACCTCCCAGCAGCAATTGGCTGAAATGGTTCATGTAATGTCCATCGATGACGAGACGGACCTCCACATTGCGGGCTCTCAGCCGGAGATGAAGAAAGGGCGCCGTGAGTTCGAAGGTCGGGGAATAGAGCATTCCCTGGAATTTCGAGCCGTTCCGTCCCCCCGACCAAGTCCCACCGGGTGCCAGCAGACCGCCCGAGGTGCCACCGGCCCATTCCGTCGTCACCAGGGGGCCCTGAGCAAAGGCCTCACCAGTGGAGGTCCACCCCTCTGGTTTCCCCTTCTCGAAAGACGCCAGACGCGTCATTCCGGCCCGGGCTTCTTCATGCTGTTGCTGGCGCTGGGCGAGCTGCTGGGCCATCCGGCCTCTATCCGCGGCATCATCAGCGGTCTTGACCCAGGCATGCCAGACGCTGCCGGGATCTTTCGCCCACGCGGGGTCCTGCAAGGTTTCCACCCAACTGGCAAGCGCTTCCGGAGGAAGCCCCCGGGCCGCGGCAACACTCCGGATCAACGCTGGATCGGGCTTTGGCGGCCCCTGCAGGGACGCCGTGCCGGGATGGTCGGTGAAGACAACATGATCGACGTTGACATGCCCCCAGCCGCCTTTCCGCTGGTCCACCACTTCGAGGACCGCTTTCTTGCCCAAGTAAGCCGAGACATCCCAGGAAACAGGGGCCAGGGCCTCGGCATTCTGACCGGTCGCCGTGAATACCGCATGGTTGTCCACCAACAGATTGAGGCAGGTTTCACCGGTATAATTTCCTCCACCAATCAGGAAAGTCAGGTGACGACGGGAGATCGTGAACTCCGGAGATCGGAGACGTCCCAGGAGGTTGTCATTGCCGTTGTAGCTGTTGACGAGCCGCTTGCCAAGGTATCCGGAAACCGTCTGCTGGCGGGGGAAGGCCCCTTCCGCGGGTTGTTTCCCAAAGGCTTTGCCCTCGGCCTGCCATCCGCCATAGCCGTCTTCAAAATCCGCGAAGACAATATCTTCCTGATCGCCCGCCGGACTGGCGGCAGGGGCCGGTTGGGTGAGCACCTCCCGAGCCGCGAGCAGATAGGAGGCGAATTGGCGGCCTGAGTCGGCGGCCTGGGGTCCGAACGCTCCCGGCAATAGCGCATCTCCCTGGGCCAGGATGGCCTGGGCCTTGGCCGCGGCGGCAGCCACGGTCCCGCCGGGGTCGAGAGGAGCCTCCTGGCGCCGCACACTCTGCAGATAGCCATAGAGCGCGTAGTAATCGGCCGCCGAGATGGGGTCGAATTTGTGATCGTGGCAGCGCGCGCAGCCGAGCCCCAGTCCGAGGAAGGTTTTGCCAAACACGTCGAGTTGATTATCAATCCGATCGGCTTCGTCCTGGCGGACATCCGTGGGAGCGTGGACGGCTTCATGCAGGAACCAAAAGCCGGTGGCGAGCAGGGAATCGTTCGTACCGGGTCCCAGAGGACGCCGCGGATCCGGCAGCAGATCTCCGGCAAGGTGCTCGGTGAGAAAGCGGTCGTAGGGCAGGTCTTCATTGCAGGCCCGGATCAGGTAGTCCCGGTAACGCCAGGCCTCGGGAATGGGATAGTCGAACTCATGCCCGCAGGTTTCGGCAAACCGGGCCAGATCCATCCAGTGCCGGGCCCAGCGTTCTCCGAAATGAGGCGAGGCCAGCAAACGGTCGGCCACGGCCCGGCGAGCGGCGGCAGGATCAGCCTTGGCATCGGCGAGAAAGGCCTCCACTTCCTGGGGAGAGGGAGGCAGGCCAGTGAGGTCAAAATGCGCCCGTCGCAACCAGGATTCGGGTGCCGTATCCTCAGCGGGAAGCAGTCCGTTGGCCTCCAGTTTCGCGAGAATGAAACGGTCGATGTCGTTCTCCGGCCAGGCAGTCGCCTTGACAGCCGGAGGGGCGGAATTTTTGATCGGCTGCCAGCTCCACTGTTCCGAGCGCCGCTTCTGCAACTCCACGGCAAAATCCTTTTCCTGTCTTGCCCCCGCAGGACCGGCTTCGGTCGGCCAAGGCAACCCGTCGGCGACCCACTTCTCGATATCGGCAATCACGGCGGCATCGAGTTTGCCTTTCGGTGGCATCTGGAGATCGGGATTGCCGTAATGCAGGGACTCCAGCAGGAGGCTTTGCCCCGGATGGTCCGGATCGACCGCAGCGCCGAGTTCTCCCCCGAGGAGCACTCCGTCACGGGAGTCCAGATACAGTCCGCCTTTCAATTTTTCCGCTCCGGCACTGTGGCAACGGTGACATTTCTCGACCAGCACCGGACGGATGCGCTTTTCGAAAAACTCGAGCTGCTCCGGAGTGAACGCTGGCGTTTCCTGGGCCCGCACCCACCCGCCGAGCAGCGGCAACACGGAAAGACAGCGAACAAAGAGGGACCGGTTGCGGGAGTTCATGGGAGCCAACGGAGGATAACACGGGTGACGCGTCAAAAGCCTGGATGAACACGCCCTTCCAACCTACCACGGTGATGGCCGGGCTCTACCTGATTCTGGACAAATACTGGTGCCATTTTCCCACAAAAGGCATCTTTTTTGCGCCATACAGGGCAATTTTGCATTAAAATTCGCCATGGCGCGGCCCCAATTTGAACCCATTCCCACCGGTGAACGCAGGGCCTTCGTGTTCAAAATCGACCGGGAACTCTGGCCGGTCTATCACTACCACCCGGAATACGACATTCTGCTTTCGCTGAGGAACCACGCCGGGAACTACCTTTCGGGAGATCGCATCGGACGGCTCGGCCGCGGGACCCTCATCATGAATGGCCCCAACATTCCACATGCGCTGCAGTCGCCTCTGCCGCCGGGGGGAAACGGGGAGTCCCCCGCTCTCGCCGTCATTCAATTTTCCCGCGCCAGTCTCGGGGAGGAATTCCTCAACAAACAGGAAATGACCCCGGTGCGCCGGTTCCTCGAAGAAGCCTCCCGGGGGTTCGAATTTCACGGAGACACCCGGAAACTGGCCGAAACCCTGATGCTGGAGATGATCGGGATGGACGATCTGGAGCGCTTTGCCCAGCTCCTCCGTCTCCTCGGATTGTTTGCCCGCAGCCAGGAGCGCACCCCGCTGGCCAGCCCCGCCTATCGTCCGGTGCTGGACGACACCGCGGTGGACCGGATGGACCGCGTCATCCAACACATCCGGAGTCACCTTGGAGAGGGACTGGAACTGGACAAGGCCGCCACCATCGCCGGTCTGACGCCAAAGACCTTCTCCCGTCTGTTCAAACGGCACACTGGAAAGACATTCGTGGCCTACCTGAACGAGTTGCGCATTTCCGAAGCCTGCAAGCTCCTGGTTGAATCCCGTCTGGGGATCGGGGAAATCGCCCTCGAGGCCGGCTTCGGCAATCTCTCGCATTTCAACCGGCTATTCCGGCGCAGCAAAGGCGACACCCCCCGCAGTTTCCGAGCCCAGTGGCAAACTCCGCGCCCCGTTGGCTGAAAACCAAGGCGCCGTCAAATCTGCTCGAACCGTCCGGTGCTGTCCCCAAACCGTTCCGCTTTGACCCCGGCCCGGTCCAGCAGGGACAAATACAGATTGGCCATCGGCACCGGTTGGTTGGTCACGACATGCCGCCCCGGATGCAGCGTGCCATTGCCGCCACCGGCAAGGATGATGGGCAGATCCTCATGGCTGTGGGCGTCGGGATCGCTCATGCCGCCGCCGAAGACGAGAGCGCTGTGATCGAGCAGGGAACTCCCGTCGGCCTCGCGGGTGGCGGCCATCTTCCCGACAAAGTAAGCAAACTGTTCCATGTAGTATTTGCCGACCTTGACGAGCTTGGCCAATTTTTCGGGATCCTTCCGGTGATGGCTGATCCCGTGGTGGTTGTCCGGAACGCCCAGCTGGGGAAAGGTTCGGTTGCTCCCGTCGTGGGCGACGAGGAACGTTGCGACGCGGGTGCTGTCGCTCTGGAAGGCCAGCACCATCATGTCATACATGAGGCGGATGTGCTCAGTGTAGTCGCCCGGAATGCCCTCAGGACGACGCCCCCCGTCGAAAGTGGCACTGAATTTCTCGCTCCGTTGGATTTTCGCCTCGGCCTCACGGACCCCGGTGAGATACTCCTCCAGCTTTTGTTTGTCGTGGTAGCCGAGGGAGGACTGGAGGGCATTGGCATCCTCGAGGACAAAATCGAGCACGCTGCGCCGCTGGACGAGCCGACGTTGGCGGTGGGCCGGATCCTCCGAGACCGAGCCAAAGAGTTTTTCAAAAACCAGACGGGGGTCATGCTCCGGCGGAAGGGGCATCGTTTCGTTCTTCCACGAGAAATTGAACTGGTAGGCACAGCTGTAACCGGAGTCGCAGTTGCCGGCTTTGACCGCCTGGTCGCAACCCAACTCGAGGGAAGGGAGCGGCGTTTCGGCCCCCAGCTGGGAAGCGGCCAACTGGTCGATGGAAATGCCGAGCCGGATGTCATTTCCAGCGGTCTTGCGGGCCTGGGTGGCGGTCAGGAAGCTGGCCACGGCCCGGGCATGGTCCCCCCCTCCGTCGCCATTGGCTTTGCCTTTGTCGTGTTTCAGGCCGGAGATGACCTGGATCCGGGACTTCACCTGCCCGAGAGGCGACAGAATTTCAGGAAGGGTGAAATCACTTCCGGTACCCTGGGGGGTCCAATGGTTCATGATCGCACCGTTCGGCGTGTAGATGAATGCCAGCCGGAGAGGGGAACCGCCGGTGACGGCACCAGTGGCGGCAGCGGCCCTGGCCGATTCCGCGAGCGTGCGCTCAAAAGCCGGAAGCGCGATCAGGGCTCCGAGACCACGAAGAAACCGGCGGCGTGATGGATCGTTGAGTGGCATGATGGGATGAGGGACGCTAATGCCGCCTGAAACGGGCTTCAAGTGGCATCATCCCGCCGGGAGGGGCTCCTCCGGAAACGTCAAAAGAGTTTTGACAACCAATCGATGTAATCTTGAAAAGGGGTGAAGTGATCGTAGAGCCAAGCCAACGGTATCGCCATCCCGCTCAACAAATCAAAAACCAAACCCGCATTGGGCAGCAGATTCTTTTCATCCAAGGCCACAATGACGGCCGGAAAGACCCCGACATAGAGCACCGGGAGCAGGACCAGACCCCCCACCAGCGCCCCGACACGAGCGGATCCGCCCGATGACTCATTGGCCGAGGGCAACACCCGCACTTCCCCGGACAGGTCTGCTACTTCCGCGACATCTTCTGGGGATATTTTCTTCATGACATCAAAAGACCGAACCAAGCCCTGCCTCAGAAGAGCATCCCTTGGATCGGAACCGGCACCGGAGCCTGCCTTGTCTTGGTCTTCAGGGGATTCTCGCAGGGAAAGGTTTCCATGTCCTCCTCCCAGGAGCGGATCCGCCCCAGAGGTGAATCCTCCTGCAACCAGGCATCGACTTCTTCCTCATGCAAGAATGCGGGCATCCGGTCATGAATCGAGCGGGACCAGGCAGCGGCATCGGTGGTGATCATGGAGTAGGCGGGACCGCCTCCGTTTCCCGGTTCCCAGACCCCGGCGGCCCAGAGCCAGTCCCCGTCCTTCCGACGCATCGCGTGGGTTTCTTTGCGGCCCTCCGGTCCAGTCCATTCGTAATAAGCCGCCACCGGGATGACGCAACGCCTTTGGCGGAATGCCTCCCGCCACATCGGTCCCTCGATCTTGTCGGAACGCGTGTTGTTGATCGCGGCATTGAAGTCGCGCTGGAAGCCCCAGCGCATCAGCACAGGATCCCAACCATCCGCAGCCCGGCGGATCACCAACCCGGGTTCGGTCTTGCGCAGATTGTGGAGGTGGGGCAGACCGGCCAGGGTCTCCCGGATACGTTCATCCGTGCGCGCATCGCGAAGGCGTCGCGGGAGCGGAGCGATGTCGTAGAGATTGCACATGGCGGAATCGGCAGGCCGGCGTGCCTCCGGTCAACTCCCGAGAATCCACCATAACTCTCCTTGAGAAGGTTGCACGCCGGAAGAGGGATGATGCCCCTCCCCTTGCCACACTTCTTCAACCACCGGGCGTTTCGCGGATCCATTGACCAGAAAGGCCACGACGCGCGAGGCATTGAGCACCGGGTAAGTCAGCGTGATCCGCCAGGCATCCAGTTTCGGGACATGATTTCCGATGACCCAGCGCTCCTGCTCCTGCAACGCGGCGGTGCCTGGAAACAAGGAAGCCGTGTGGCCGTCCTCCCCCATCCCAAGCAACACCAGATCGTGCCGAAAAGGTCCGGATTCTCCACCTGCCCAGGCACGCAGGGATTCCTCGGCCCGGCGGGCGGCCTCGGTCGGGGGCAGCTCCCCCTCCAACCGCACCACATGGTTTTCCGGCACGGCGGCCGGGCCCAGTAGGGATTCACGTGCCATGCGGTAGTTGCTGTCGGGAGCCTCCGGGGGCACGCAGCGTTCATCGCCAAAGGTGATCAGGACCCGCTGCCAATCGATCCCGGGATGCCGCGCCAGCGAGGCATAAATCCGCGCCGGGGTGCTGCCTCCACTGAGGCTGAGCCGGAACGGACGATCCGGAAAATCGGACTGCCCGGAGATGATCCGGGCGGCAATCCAATCGGTGGCTTCGGGAAAGACATCCTTGGTTTCGAGCAGTTGACGTTCGGACATGGCGCGGATGCCTCACATGACCATGCCGCCATCCACCACCAGAACCTGGCCGGTGACATAGCGTCCGCCGGGACCGGCGAGATACATCACCGCCGCGGAAATGTCATCGACTTGGCCCAGGGTTCCCAGCGGGATCTGCTTCTTGATCGCCTCCTGCTGCTGTTCGTTGAGCTCGTTGGTCATGTCGGTGACACTGAAACCGGGGGCGACGGCGTTGACACAGACTCCCCGTCCGGCGAATTCCTTCGCCAGTGATTTGGTGAGACCGATCAATCCCGCCTTGCTGGCGGCGTAATTGGCTTGGCCGGCATTTCCCATCAGTCCGATCACAGAACTGATGTTGATGATGCGGGCGTTGGGCTGCTTGAGGAGCGTGCGCTGGAAGGCTTTGACGGCGTTGAAGGCTCCCTTCAGATTGGTGTCGAGGACGACATTCCAGTCCTCCTCGCTCATCCGGAGGGCCAGCCCATCGCGGGTCACCCCGGCATTGTTGACCAGTATGCTGACAGGCCCCAGATCCTCCCCGATCTGTTTGCCCATGGCGACCACGGCGTCATGGTTGGAAATGTCCACCGCATACCCCCGGGCGGTCCCCGAGCCTTCCGCGCTGAGTTCCTCCGCGGCGGGGGTGGAGTTTGCCTCCGTGCGGCTCACCACCGCGACCTTGGCGCCCGCGCGGACGAGTTGCCGGGCGATTTCTTTGCCAATGCCACGTCCGGCCCCGGTGACGACGGCGACCCGATCCTGAAAGAATGTCTTTTCCTCTGTCATGCGCCCGTATCTGCCATGGAGCCGGCCCCGTTGCAAGGCGGAAAACGGCGTACCCGGTTGCGAAAGCCGCAGCGTCCCACAGCCGGAGGACTTGACTCGACCCGGGCCACCGGGCAGGTTGACAGGATCGCTCTGCGTTTTTCCATGCGCCCTCCCCTTCCCCGTCCAGCCTGTCTCTTCGCTCTTGCCGTATTTTTTGTCCTCAGCGGGACCACGCCAACGGCCCGGGCCCACCCCGCCCATGCCCAGCCGGTCAATCACCCCTTGGTCATCGGATTCGAGCGGTTTTACTCCGGGGACGACGATCCGGGCTATCTCACCCAGGGTGGATATCTGCTGCTCAGTGAGTTGAATTGCGTCTCCTGCCATGCGCCTCCCGCCACCCGGGCCGCCCTCCTCACCGGTCATATCGGGACCGACCTCCGCGGCGCGGGGGCGCGGCTTCGTCCGCTCGATCTCGAACTGATGGTGCGCAATCCCCGCTTTGTGAAACAGGACACCCTCATGCCCAGCCTCTTCGCCGGCCCGGACAGGGATCTCGACGACATCCAGGCGCTGACGCATTTTCTGGCCAGCCTGCGGGAGCCGCCTCCCGCGGAGGCGATACCGCCCGCGGGAGATGCCGCCCTCCCCGCCCCCAAGGTTTCTGTGGCTGAAGGACGCCGTCTCTACCACCGCCTCGGCTGTGTCGCCTGCCATGCCCCGGAAATCGGCTACCGCCCCCCCGACCTGCCCGAAGGGGTCGAGATTGATCTGGTCGGCCTGCCCAGCGTGCCTCTGCAGCTCGCCGAAAAATACCCCCGCGAGGAACTCGTCCGCTTTCTGCTCGATCCCCTCGCCCACCGTCCGGCAGGCCGCATGCCCGCAACCCCACTAAGTCGGGCGGAGGCGGACCATATCGCCGCGTATCTGCAATCGGCGCCTCCGACAACGCTCCCTCCGGAACTCCAGAAGGCTCTGGGAGGGGACACGCCCGCACCACCGCCCATCGCCCCCGGTCAGCCGGCCCTCGCGGCAGACGAACCGTTCCAAATCGATCCCAGCCAGATAGAACGCGGCTGGGCTGTCTTCCAAGCCAAGAACTGCGCGGCCTGTCACACCCCTCCTCCCGGCCGGATCACCCTCCCATCAAAAGCCCGGCCCATGGCCCAGCTCAGCGCGACAGAACGCACCGGGTGCCTGTCTGAGCGTCCGGTCGGAGGGACCGTGCCCTCCTATTTCCTCGACGAGGTGCAAATCCGGGCGATCCAGCTGGCTCTCGCCGACCTGCAGTCCCCTCAAGCCACCAGCCCATTCTCCGACCAGCCGGGACGCATCGACTATGCCATGACCGCGCTGAACTGCTACGCCTGCCATGAGCGGGGCGGGAAAGGAGGTCCGGAGTATTCCCGCGAGGCCTATTTCGGGACCAATGACGTGGGCGCCCTTTCGCTGGGACGGTGGGGAAACATCCCGCCGGCGCTGGACCTGGTCGGCCGCAAACTGAACCCCCTTTGGATGGAGAGGGTCGTCACCGGGCAAGGCGCGAGTGTCCGGCCCTATGTCTCCACACGGATGCCGCGCTTCGCGAAATCCAATGTCACTCCGCTCCTCGCCGATTTCACCGAGGCCGATGTGCGGGTGCCGCCAGTGGCAATCGATGTCTCCGGTCTCCCGAAATACCAGCGCAGCCCCTTCGGCCGGACCCTGTTGGGAGTGAGCGAGGGAGGACTTGGCTGCGTCAACTGCCACGGGTTGAAGGGGCGTAAATCTCTCGGTCCTCCCGTAATCGATTTGTCCCATACGGTGGAGCGCCTCCGGCCGGAGTATTTTAAAGAACTGCTCTTGGATCCCCAGTCCACCCAACCCGGAACGCTGATGCCTCCGCTCTTCGCGGGAAGGAAAAATGCCGACCAGGAAATCGAACAGGTCTGGACCTACCTCAAAGAGTTGGAAGACCAACGCCTGCCCGACGGTCTCCTGCGAGGCGAGGATTTCGAACTGAAGCCAGCCATCCAGGGACGTCCCATCGTGTTCCGGACCTTTCTGGAAGGTGTCGGCACCGAGGCCATCGCGATCGGGTTTCCCGAGGGACGGCATGCGGCCTTCGATTCACGCGATTGCCGGTGGCGGCTGACCTGGCGGGGACGATTTCTGGATGCCATGTCCACCTGGGACGACCGCTTCTGCACGCCGGCAGAGGCCTTGGGCGAAGCCATCGAGCGGTTTCCTGCCCGGGCTCCGATGGCCGTGCTGGCGTCGCCGAACGATGCCTGGCCCGCTGAACCAGCGCTCCCCGGAGCGAACGCAGCCTCCCCCTCAGAGTGGGCCTTCCAAGGCTTCCGGCTCGATCCGGCCGGACTGCCGACGCTGCTATACCAGTGGCGGACGTGGCAGATGGCAGACCACCTGGCTCCCACCGCCGATGGCAAACAATTGCAGCGCCGGGTGGTGATCCAGGGAGGCCCTCCGC
>JADZAX010000435.1 GCA_020852405.1 Verrucomicrobiales bacterium | reverse complement strand
GCCAAGTGAAGCGGCGGCGAGCCCCTTGCCCAGGGAACTGACCACACCGCCGGTGAAAAAGATGTATTTCATCAGGAAAGCAAACGTTGGTGGAGTATCCGCGCCTGTTCCGGGGTGTCAATGCCCGGAGAGTCATCTTCGGTGACAACCACCTGAATCCGGACCCCGTTCTCCAATGCGCGAAGTTGTTCGAGGCTCTCGGCTCTCTCGAGGAGTGATGGCGGCCACTCCACAAACCGGAAAAGGAACTCTTTGGAATAACCGTATATGCCCTTGTGTCGGTAGTATTCCAGGCCAGGGACTTCCGCTCGGGGAAAGGGAATCAGACTTCGGGAAAAATACAGCGCCCGGCCCGCCAGATCGAGGACCACCTTGACCACGTTCGGATCGGAGGCTTCTACGGCGCCGGGGGCAAGAGGATTCGCCGCAGTAACCATTTCGCAGCCGGAATCATTCCGCAGAACGGTGCAGAGTTCGTCAATCAAGCCGGGATCGATCAGAGGTTCGTCCCCTTGAATGTTGATCGCATGCGTGAATTCCGGGTAAAGGCGCATGACCTCGGCCAACCGGTCGGTCCCGGTGGGATGTTCCGTCGAAGTCATGACCACTTCCCCGCCGAATCCTCGGACACACTCGGCGATGCGGTCGTCATCTGTGGCAACGATTACGCGATCGAGCTCCCGGCATTCGGAGCAGCGTTCCCAGACATGCCGGACGAGAGGTTTCCCGGCGATCAGGTGCAGGGGCTTTCCCGGAAAGCGCGTCGATCCCCACCGGGCGGGGATGATGCCAGCCACGGTACACTTTCTTCCTTTCGTTGCTTCCTGCATAAAATCTTCTTAGGGGAGGCGTTCCTGGCACCAGAATAGCATTGCTTGGCACAGCACTTTCCCCATGGTAGTGTTTCAATCCACCGGCGGCCACCCAAGCTCTAAGTTGGCTGAACGCAAGCGAAAGTCCCAAGTCTCTCGTCTCCCCCACATGTCCCTGACCCGATTCCCCCTATTGACCGGCATTCTGTGGGGCTTGTCATTTTTTGCCCCGCTTTTTGGGCAGGAGGTCCCACTTCCAAAGAACTCTTCAGCCCTGCCTGCGCCCTTCACGGTGGTCTCCGAAGTGGTGGTCCCCTCCCCTCCCGAAATATTCTCGGTCCTCGACAAACTGGGCACCCCGGACTGGGCCGGACAAATCCGACTTCAAGTCTTGCCGACAAACACCGACCGAACCAAGCTCGCGCTGGCATTTGGGGGGATTGTCGCCGAGGGATTTCTGGCCGTCCAAGCCAAAAAGACCGAGGCCATCCAGGAAGTCGGCCGCAGGGCCCTGAAAATCGCCCGTGCCCTCGGACTGGAAGACGCGGTGACTCCCCACGCCAACGGCATCATGGAAGCCGCGGAAAAAGCCGATTGGAAAGCTGTCCGGGCGGAATTGGACCTCACGGAACAGACCGTTAAAGAACAACTGGCCATTTTGAAAGATCAGGAACTGGGAGGACTGGTGAGTCTGGGCGGATGGCTCAGGGGTACTCACGCCGTGACGGCGCTCATCAGTGCGGATTACAATCAGGACCATGCCGAAATCCTTCACCAACCTGAATTGGTGAAGCATTTCCAAAACCATGTCGCCGCCATGACCCGCACCGGCCAGGAAAAGCCCGAATTAGATGGATTGCAGGATGGCCTTTCCCAATTGCTGTCCCTGATGCAGACGGCCTCGGACAATGAGGGCTTCACAGCTGCGGAGGTTTCCGAAGTTCACGGAGCTTGCGAAAAGGTCCTGCAGGAGTTTTACTTGCCTCATGAGCCCAAATCCGCGCCCTGAGTCAGCTCCCCACCAGTCCGGAGTTGCGCAGGCGTGCCGGTGGTTCGCTGGTCTGCTGACTGTTTTCTTGGCGCCGTATCCGGCATGGGCCGATACCGGCTTGAAGCCGTTGGAAATGGTACAGAAGGTGGCCGAACCCTATGTGGTCCAAGGCTTTGATCTGAGACGCCAACCTTTCTCGGGAGTTTTCGAATCTTCGGCTCCTGTGCTATTGCGGCAGCAACTCTACCGTGGAAATGAATACTGGTTCTGGGCTTCCTCCACCCTACCGCCCGGCGAGCTCAAAGTCGAAATCTTCAATGACGAAGGCACCTCCGTCGCGGTGGAATCACTGAATCGGGGCGACACGGCCGGAGTCCGCGTCCTCCCCAAAAAGACCGGCACCTACACCATTCGGTTGATCGCCACCGAAGGAAGTTCCCCGACGGGAGCGACTTGGGCCATGGTCTATGGCTACCGCTGAGAAAGGGAGTCGGCGTCTTTCCTCTTTTTTTCCACCATCCTGCCCGACCCGCTTTCCCCCCCTTCGCATGGAATGCCAGCACATCCAGGAATTTGAAAACTCCTGGTTTCTTCACTCGCTTTTTGCCGACGATCCCGGTCTTCTCAAACAGGCGGAAGACACCCTTGGCCTGCATCTGACCACCCGGGACAATTGGCTAAGATTTGACGGCCCCCTGCCTGCGGTGAACCGTGGCCGGCAGCTCTTTGAACGCCTGGAAAACCTTCGTCGTGAGGGCACCACCATTTCGCCTCCGACGTTCCGGATGACCCTCGAATCGGTCGTATCCGGAGAAACATCGAATCCGTTGGACTCGGTCTCAAATCTCAAAATGCTCGGCTCCGCGACCAAGCAGGCGGTGATGCCGCGCAGCCGCGGTCAGATCGAATACCTCAAAGCGTTGCGGCAGAATGTGGTCGTTTTCGGCATCGGCCCGGCAGGAACCGGCAAGACGTATCTGGCAATGGCCCATGCCATTCATCTCCTAAAAAACCGCGAGGTGGATCGCATCGTACTGACCAGACCGGCCGTTGAGGCGGGCGAAGCACTGGGATTTTTACCTGGTGCCTTGGAGGAGAAGGTCCTCCCCTACCTACGCCCCCTCTACGATGCGCTGTATGACATGCTGGAACCGGGCGAGTCGCAAAAATTCGTTGAGAAAAATCTCATCGAAATCGCCCCTCTCGCCTACATGCGGGGCCGAACTCTCAACCGAGCCTGTGTGATCCTGGATGAGGCGCAGAATGCCACCCGGGAGCAAATGTTCATGCTCCTGACCCGGATTGGCGAAGGCTCCCGCTGCGTCGTGACGGGCGATCCTTCGCAGGTCGATCTCCGACCCGCCTCACGCTCGGGCCTTTTTGAAGCTCTCGATATTCTCGGGGAAATCCCCGGCATCCACATCAATCGATTCGCCCCGCGGGATGTCGTCCGGCATCCCGTCGTGCAGAGCATTATCGAAGCCTACGACGCCTCCCGAAAATCCGCCGCTGAAGCCGAAAAAAGCGGTGAGAATCCCCGCTCAAAGACGCCCCGACGGGAGATGCCGCCTTCGGCGTAGGGGCAGGAAACTTTCGTTCCTACCGACGCCATTCAGCGTTCCTACATAACTTCGGCCTTGGCGGGATGCTCAATATCCCGGAGATGCAGATCAAGGGCCGACACCGACATGCTGATTTCAATCAATGAAAGCAGCATCGACAACAGCAAGAATACCAGGGCGGCTCCAAACATATAATTCCCCACGGTGTTCATTCCCAGAAAGATGGCAAAGATGCACCCCGTGCTAAGGAGCATGCAGAAGACCCCGCAAAACTGCATGTCCCGGATGAGACGGACGCGAGTCCTCATATTGGAGATTTGAGCAACGTAGCCAGGATTGGGAGCCTCAAGATGGGCCGCATGCAGTTTGCGGATGATGCCCGCCAGCCCCAAAAACCGGTTGGTGTAGGCAAGCATCAACAACGATACCGTGGGGAAAAGCAGGGCCGGCGTTGAAAGAGATATTTCCATGACCCCTTCGATCCCGCCCTTGCCGGTGAATGTCAAGCAAAGCCCCGCTCAGGCCCGGAATCGCTTCCGGTAGGCCAGCGGCGTCATGCCCACGGCCCGACGGAAGCGTTTGGTGAAATGACTTTGATCACAAAAACCCGTCACCAGGGCGATTTCGACGAGGGACTCATCCGTGGTCGCCAACCTCCGCTGGGCTTCCTGGACACGGAGTGACTCGACATATTGCATGGGGGACAGGCGCAGCAACTGACGGAACCGCCGGTTGAACTGGGGCACAGACAACCCTGCCTCCCGGGCAAGTTGCACCGCGGTAATGGGGTCGCCGAAACGCGTTTCGAGATGGGTGATGACCCTCTGCAGTTCCCCAAAATGGGTCCTTTGAGCTTCCGGAGTGGCGATGGGATGCATCAAGCCCACGAGTCCCATGATGTTCCCCGAAATGTCGATCAACGGCGCCTTACTGGAGACAAACCAGCGCGGCGTGCCTCGGATATGCGGAACCAGCCAGATGCGGTGACGGATCGGGATCCCGCTTTCAAAGACCTGACGATCTTCTGTTTCATAGGCATCGGCAAAGATCGGAGGGAAGAAATCGTGGGCGCGTCGGCCCACCAAGTCCTCCTCGCGCTGGAGATCATAGGTTGAGAGAGTCCCCGCGTTGGCCTTCACATAGCGGCTTTCCCTATCCTTGACGAAAAAGAAGGCTCCTGGAATGCTCTCCAGCAGGGCAAGAATTGGCTGAAGCGCCGGATTGCGTTGGAAAAATTCCGTTTGAAATTGGGTCCCTGGATTTTCTAACATGATCGAATCATACAATTTTTTTCAACCACGATACAAGAAAGCAATCACAGATCCGTTACTATGAAGCCTGATTGGGGCACGCTGTCACGGACTGGCGGGGCAGCCAATGCGAGATTACTCTGAAGGCGAACCTCATACCACCCAACGACTCCTATGTTCGATTTCCTCACAGAAGGTCAGGCCCCGATCTGCGGCCCCCAAAAATCGCGAAGAGAGTTCCTCCAGATTGGTGCTTTGGGTGCGATCGGACTTTCGCTCCCGCAATATCTGGCAGCGAAACAGGCGGGCGCCGTCAAACCTGGCAACGACGAAAAGGCCTGCATCATGATATTCAATCTGGGCGGGCCGAGCCAGCTGGACCTTTGGGACATGAAGCCGGACGCACCGAGCGAGATCCGCGGACCTTTCAAAGCTATCCGCACTGTTTCTCCCGAGATCGACATTTCTGAAATTCTCCCCTACCACGCGAGCATCGCCGACAAATTCGCGTTGGTCCGGTCCTGCCATCACAACGGCGCGGCCGTGCACGATGCTGGCTGGCAAATGATGCAGACCGGACGGCGTTTCACCGGAGGGATTCAAACTCCGCACGCCGGATCGGTGGTGAGCTATCTCATGGGGCGAAAAACCGACCTTCCTCCGTTTGTCGTCCTTCCTGAATTGATGGGCCGCGGCGGGGGCAACCTACCGAATGGCCAGGCCGGCGGATTCCTCGGCAAAGCGCACGATCCTTTCGCCCTCATGGCCGATCCTTCGAAGCCCGATTTCAAAGTGCCGGACCTGCTCCCTCCGGATCTGATCGGCGCCGCGCGGCTGAACCGCCGCCAGCGAATGCGGGAAATCGTGGATAACACGGTCAAGGCTTTCGAAGCCAGCGAAGACGCCCGGCTTCTCAATGACAATTTTCATTCGGCTTTCCGGCTCATGACCAGTGCGCAAGCCCGGGCCGCCTTCGATCTCACCAAGGAGCCGCAAGCGGTTCGCGAACGCTACGGCATGAACCGGTTCGGCCAGAGTTGCCTTCTGGCCCGGCGGTTGGTGGAAAACGGGGTCCGCTTCATCACCATCAACACCTTTCTCACTGTTTTCGGTGAAACCACCTGGGACATCCACGGCTCCAAGCCATTCACCTCTATCGACGGAATGAAGAACGTGGTGGCGCCCCTCTATGACCAGGGTTATTCCGCCCTGATCGAGGATTTGCATCAGCGCGGACTGCTCGACAACACTCTGGTTTCGGCTCTGAGCGAGTTTGGACGCACCCCCAAAGTCAACCCTGCCGGCGGGCGCGATCACTGGCCACAGTGTTTCACGGTGTCCTTCGCCGGAGGCGGGGTCAAAGGAGGCCAGGTCGTCGGCAAAAGTGATCCCAATGGAGGATTCCCCGCCGAGCGGCCGGTCGAGCCGGGTGACATCGTGGCCACTATTTTCCACAGTTTGGGGCTCGACCACACCTCTCATTTGCCAGGGCCGTCAGGCCGGCCGTTTGCCTTGGTCGACTTCGGCAAAGAACCCATTCACGAACTCTTCGGATGACCCTCCGGTTGCCTTACTCCGACATGAGAAAATTTTCCTGCCTGCTGCCGTGGCTGACTCTCCTCATCCTGTCGGATAGGCTGCGGTCTGCGGAGCCTCCAGAATGGTCCTTCCGCAACCATGTGTTGCCGGTGCTCTCGAAAGCCGGCTGCAACACCGGCGGCTGCCACGGCGCGCTGGCGGGAAAAGGAGGGTTCCGTCTCAGTTTGAATGCTTATGATCCTGCGGCCGATTGGTACCATGTCACCCGGGAGACCAAAGGGCGTCGCATTGATCTGTCCCAACCCGCGGCCAGTCTCCTGCTGACCAAGCCAACTGCGGCAACCCGTCACAAAGGAGGGAAGCGCCTCGATCCGCGGTCCGAAGATTACCGCATTCTCGCGGAGTGGATTGCGGCCGGGGCTCCGGGCCCTTCCGCCCAAGATCCGACCCTGAGCCAGTTGGAAGTGCTTCCGGCGCGCTCCTCGGTGACCAAAGGCGCCACTCTGCAGCTCCAGGTCAAAGCCCACTATTCCGACGGCTCTGTCGAGGATGTGACCAAATGGGCCAAATTTGCCTCCGCCGATGAAACCGTCGCCAAAGTCGATCCCGCCAACGGTCAGGTCGAAATCATCGGTCATGGGGAAGGCGCCGTGACAGCCTGGTTTTCCAGCCGAATCGTTCTGGCCCGGGTCATTTCCCCCTTCCCGGCGGACATTCCCGCCGAGGTTTTCGCCAAGGAGAAGCGGAGCCACTTTGTGGATGATCTGGTGCTCTCCCAGCTGGAGCAGCTCCATCTGCGCCCCTCCCCTCCCGCCAGTGACGGGGATTGGATCCGCCGGGTCTTTCTGGATACGATCGGCGTGCTCCCCACCCCGTCGGAGACCATCGCCTTCCAACAGGACACCCGTCCGGACAAAGATGAACGGCTGATTGATCAGTTGCTCGCCCGGGAGGAATTCGTCGACTATTGGACCTACCGCTGGGCTGACCTCTTCCTCATCAATGGACGACTCCTGCGCCCGGATGCGGTGAAATCTTATTATCAGTGGCTGCGGGACCGGATCCGGGACAATGCCCCTTGGGACGAACTGGTCCATGAAGTTCTGACCGCCAAAGGCGGTTCCATTGAAGAGGGAGCGACCAATTTTTACGCGGTTCACCAGGATCCGGAAACGATGGCAGAAAACGTCAGCCAAGCATTTCTCAGTCTGTCGATCAATTGCGCGAAGTGTCACAACCACCCCCTCGAGAAGTGGACCAACGACCAGTATTACGCTTTCGCCAATCTCTTCGCCCGCGTCCGGGCCAAGGGATGGGGGGGAGATGTGAGGAATGGAGACGGCATCCGGACGCTCTATGTGGAGCCCAACGGCGATCTGATTCAGCCCGGTAAAGGCAAACCTCAACCACCGGCCCCGCTCGATGCCGAACCGATCCCTGCCGAAGATACCGGCGACCGCCGCGAAGTTCTCGCGCAATGGCTGACCTCTCCGGAAAACCCTTATTTTACCAGATCCATCGCCAACCGGGTCTGGGCGGCTTTTTTCGGAGCCGGGATTGTGAATCCGGTGGATGACCTGCGGGTTTCCAACCCTGCCAGCAATGAACCGCTGCTTCAGGCTTTGGGCGGCTATCTCGTGGATCAGGACTATGATCTGAAAGCGTTGATGAGGCTCATTCTCACCAGTCAAACCTACCGCAGATCCAGCGAGGCACTGCCGGAGAACCAGAAGGAAACCAAGTACTTTTCCCGGTATTATCCCCGCCGGATCATGGCTGAGGTCTTGCACGATGCCATCGCCACAGTCACACAGGTTCCAGGGCAGTTCGACAAAATCGCTCTCCAGGATGGGAGCACGGAGAAGACCGACTATTACCCGACCGGGACCCGCGCCCTGCAGCTCTATGACTCCGCAGTCTCCTCTTACTTTCTAAAGACCTTCGGGAGGAACGAGCGCGCCATCACCTGTGAGTGCGAACGCTCCAGCCAACCCAGCATGATCCAAGTGCTCCATCTTGCGAATGGTGACGCGTTGAATGACAAGCTCTCCCAAAAAATGGGACAGGTGACGGATCTGATCAAAACCCACCCGGCTCCGCCGGATTTGGTCCGCCAAGCCTATTTGATGTGCCTCAGCCGTCCTCCGACGGAGGATGAAATGGCAGGATTTGTCGATCTCCTTGCCGCAGCCCCGCCCACCGAAAAACGGGCCGCCGTGGAGGACCTTTTTTGGGCTCTCATGACCAGCCGTGAGTTCCTTTTTCAACACTGATTTTCCCATCGCATGCGCACTTTCTCCCTCCTGACCTTCGGGCTGGCGCTGGTTGTCGGCAAGGTTTCCGCCGCTCCCGATTTCCACACCGACATCGCCCCGCTCCTCCGGGACTATTGCGCGGGCTGTCACAACACCGAAGACTTTGACGGAGATCTCTCTGTCGAAACCTTTTCGTCCCTGATGAAGGGTGGCGAGAATGGCCCCTGCATCAAACCGGGCGATGCCGGAGCCAGTTTAATAGTGCGTCTCTTGCACCACGAAAAAAAGCCGGCCATGCCGCCCAAAAAGGAACCCCAACCCGCGGCGGCAGACATTGCCTTGATTGAGGCTTGGATCAATGCCGGAGCCAAAGGACCTACCGCGCCGGACGTGTCCATTCTTTCCCTGCTCAAACTCCCGGATGACGCCCCGGCAGGAAGAAATGACCCCGCCATCGTGTCCTTGGAAGCCTCACCGGACGGAAAAAGCCTACTCCTGGCCAGGTCCAACCGTGTTTCCCTGATTCAGGCAAACGACCAACAAGAAATCAGACATTTTGAGGGCCTGCCGGGCCGGGTAACCTCGGCTCACTTTTCTCCGGATGGCACACAAGTGATCGCGGCTTCCGGCGTCGCCGGACTCAAGGGCGTCGCCCTGGTGTGGGACCAAGCCTCCGGAAAACTTGTGGGGGAATACGCTGACGGACACGCCGACATGTTGTATGACGCGGAAATTTCTCCCGATGGCAAGTGGCTCGCCACCGCCGGCTATGACCGCCGCATCGTTCTCAGGGAGACATCCTCGGGCAAAATTTCCCGGTCCATCGAGGTTCACAATGGGGCCATTTTTGATCTTGCCTTCAGTCCTGACAGCACGGTGCTGGCCAGTGCCAGTGCTGATGAAACGGTGAAGCTCTGGAAAGTGCCTTCCGGAGAGCGGTTGGACACCCTCAACCAACCCCAGGGAGCCCAAAACAGTGTCCTGTTCACTCCTGATGGACAATACCTCATCGCTGCCGGGGCCGACAATCGAATCCGGATCTGGCACTGGGTTTCCAAAGACAAGGCCCAAATCAATCCCCTCGTCGAGGCAAGGTTTGCCCATGAGAACGAAATCGTGAGACTGGCCCTCTCCCGTGACGGACGGGTCCTCTACTCGGCTTCTGCCGACCGGACCGTGAAAGCGTGGAGTCTGCCGGACGTTTCCCTGCTGCATACCGAACCCGGACAATCCGATGTGGTTGCCGCGCTGGCTCCTACGGATGGGGAATCCTGCCTGATGGGCCGTTTGGATGGATCCCTGGAAAGAGGGCGCTTTCCGGCGGCCGTTTCCCCTCGTGGAAACTACCAGAATGGATCCACGGCCAGCACGAACGCCGCCCTGCCACAAGAGCCGTCCCCTCTGCCGGTGTCTCCAGAAAGGGAACCCAATGACGCCGCGCAAACAGCTCAGGTGGTCACCGCACCCTTTTCTGTCAAAGGCCAGCTGGCCAAGTCGGGGGACATCGATCTCTATCGGTTCACCGCCAAAGCCGGTCAAGCCTGGGTTCTCGAAACCAAAGCAGCCCAGGACAAATCGCCGGCGGACACCAAGGTGGCCATTTTGAACACCAAGGGTGAGCCGATCCAACAGGTCGTCCTACAGGCCATTCGGGATTCGTGGTTCACCTTCCGGGGAAAGGACTCCACCACTCCCGAGGATTTCCGGGTCCAGAACTGGATGGAGATGGATCTCAACCAATACCTCTATGCCAATGGAGAAGTCGTGAAACTCTGGATGTACCCCCGTGGGCCAGATTCCGGATTTAAAGTCTACCCGGGCATGGGGTCACGTCACACCTATTTCGGGACCACCGCGCAGGCCCACGCTCTCGGAGCCCCCTGCTACATCGTCCGCCCACTCCCGGCCGGATCTGTTCCCACGCCAAACGGTCTGCCTGTTTTCACGCTCTACCTTGAAAACGATGACGAGCCTACCCGGAGATTGGGCCATGATTCCCAACTGATTTTCACCGTTCCGACCGATGGGGACTATCTCGCCAGTGTCACCGATGTTCGTGGCTTCGGGGGCTCCGCGTTTCACTATGAACTGAGGCTGCGTCCCCAACAGCCCGATTTCTCAGTGACAGTGGGCGGCGGCGGTGCGTCCATCTCTCCTGGCAGCGGCCGGGAGTTCATCCTTTCCGCCCAAAGACTGGATGGTTTCAGCGGTGAAATCAAAGCCGAAATCACAGGTCTGCCGCCGGGATTCAGCGCCACCAGTCCGATCGTGCTTGAAGCCGGGCAGTTTTCCGCGTTGGGAGCGGTGTATGCCTCCAGCGATGCCAAAGCTCCGACCGCGGCCCAAACCCAGTCCGTTAAACTGCTGCTCACCGGCCGCTCGGAAACCGGACAAGAACTGCGCCATGAACTGTCGGGAGCACTTGGAGAGTTCAAGTTGGGAGCGCCAGCCAAACTGCGCATTGAGGTGATTCCCGACGGTCAGTCCGGGGCTCCGGTGAACCCTCCGGGAAAACCTCTGACCTTGACCATCCAACCGGGCCAAACCATTACGGCAAATGTTCGGGCGGAGCGATTGGATTTCAAAGAACGCATCGAGTTGGGCAAAGAAGACGCGGGGAGAAACCTCCCCCACGGATCCTATGTGGACAACATCGGGCTGAACGGACTTCTCATCGTCGAGGATCAATCCGAGCGACAGTTCTTCATCACGGCCGCGAAATGGCTCCCCGCTTCCGAACGCTTGTTTTTCATCAAGGCGTCGGCCGATGGCGGCCAGGTGTCTCCTCCCATCCTGCTCAAAGTGGAACGTCCGGCCGTGGCCAAGGCTCCCTGATCTTGCTGTCCCCAGCCTCCTTAGCCTGACATTCGGGAGACTTTCGGTTACCATGACAGGGATCGTTGGCCTTTGATTCCACGTCAAAAAGGCATCGATAGCTGGAAACTCAGCGGGCCATCGCCGTGGGCGAATCCTCCCCAAGTTCTGGATTGCTGAAGGTTGCCGGTGAGTCCCCGTCTCCATCGTTGCCTCCGGTGGCGGGACCTGCGTTTCCCGGGTCAGAAAACAGGCGGGGCCATGCCTCCGAATCCTGATGACCATGTCACGAGAATGCCACCAATCAGGAGTGTTGAACCAAAATTCAATAATTTAACATTCAGGATGCCTTTACATTTGGATTTGATGAATCGTCGGAACTTCCTTTCAGGCGTGGCCGGGCTGCTTTCCCCGGTGGCATTGCCGGAAGGGGCAGTGGCGACATCCTTGGCAGGATCCTCTTGGGCGTTGCTTTCAGACACCCACATTGCGGGTGACCTCGGCGAAAGGCGCCATGGGGTCTGCATGGCAGCCAATGCCCGAAAAGTCATCGCCGAGATTGTTGATCGCGATGGTGGAGACGCCGGTGTCATCGTCAACGGAGATTGTGCCCATCTCTTCGGAAAGGGGCAGGACTATGCCAATTTCTCGGAGTTGGTCGATCCCCTCATCCAAAGCCGACGAGGACTTCATCTTCTCTTGGGCAACCACGATGACCGGGATGCCTTTAGCCGGGCCTGCGGTTGTGCCGGAGCTGAATCGTCGCTGGTCCCGGGAAAACGAACGTCCTTTCTGCCAGCGGAAGAGGCCAATTGGTTCTTCTTGGATTCCCTGGAGACGGGTCGCTTGGTTTCCGGCAGGATCGGAGAAGATCAACTCATCTGGCTTGCCGCCATGCTCGATCGGCACAAAGACAAACCGGCCATCGTCGTGGCCCACCACCATCTGCAACCTGTTGGCGGGAAATCCGCCTCCCTGGGGCCGGGCGGAGGACTCAAAGACTCGGCAGCCCTGTTCAAACTTCTCACGTCGCAACGCCAAGTGAAGGCCTACCTCCACGGCCACACGCACCGCTGGGGCATTTCCCAAACCCGCGAAGGGCTCTATGTGGTGAATCTGCCATCCACGGCCTATGTCTTCGAGCGTCCCCAGCCCAGCGGATGGGTTGACGCCCGGCTCTATCACCACGGCATGCGAGTGGAACTCCGCTCCCTCGATTCACAGCACCCGGATCACGGGGTGCCTCAGTTTTTGCGGTGGCGGAAATAGGGCTCCATCTCCTGATCCTCTCTGGCTTTTGGCAAGTCACCCACATTCAGATGCATCACTCGCGCGAGGCCGCGATCGTCCGATAGATCAAGCGCCAACAGAATTGCCGAGCAAGTAACCCTATTCCCATGGTTCTCAGATTGGGGACAAGCTATCTTGCCTGACAACTGGGGATCCGCTATAACGGGAGCATGACGAATCAGTGGGCCTTCCGCTTCTTCTGGGCGGTTTTTTTCCTAAGTGGGATCTCTCATCTGCAGGCGCAGGCCCCCGCCTCGGGAACGTCAGAGGTGTGGAAGCGCTCAGCTTTGGCCACGGTGCACCCTTTGGCCACACAGGCCGGCATCAATGCCTTCGAAGCGGGCGGTAATGCGGTGGATGCCGCCATAGCCGCCGCCGTCACCCTGGCGGTGGTGGACAGCCACAACTCGGGTCTGGGGGGAGGATGCTTCATCCTGATCCGGACTTCTGACGGAACACTCTCGGCAATCGATGGCCGGGAAACGGCTCCCGCAGGAGCGACCCGGGACATGTTCGTCCGCGACGGCACAGCCGTCCCCGAATTGAGCCGGACCGGCCCCCTTGCCAGCGGGGTCCCCGGTTCTCTCGCGGCATGGAATTTGGCCTTGCAGAAATGGGGACGATTGAGCCTTGCCCAGATCGTGGAACCCGCAGCCAAACTGGCGGATGCCGGTTTCCCGATCGACCGCGTATTTGCGGACAAATTGGCCGCCACAGCATCCACGTTAGCGCAGTTTGAGGGATCCCGAGCGGTCTTTTTGAAACCCGATGCAAGCCCCTACCCGGAGGGAGAAATTCTTCGGCAACCAGATTTGGCTGCGACCCTTCGGGAAATCGCCAAGGAAGGCAGCAAAGCTTTCTACAAGGGCCGCACCGCTGCGTTGACAGAAACCTGGATGAAGGCCCATGGGGGTCTCCTGACGGCGTCGGATTTTGCTGCTTATGAACCCAAGGAAAGACAGCCCATCCTTTCGTATTACCGGGGCTGTGAGATCGTGGGATTTCCTCCCCCCAGTTCTGGAGGAATCCATGTCTCACAGATCTTGTCCATGCTAGACACCTTTGATCTGGGCCAATCCCCCCCTGCCGAGCGCGCCCACCTGACCGTCGAAGCCATGAAATTGGCTTTTGCCGACCGGTCCCATTGGTTGGGAGATCCCGATTTTGTTCACGTGCCCAAGGGTCTGATCGATCCTGCCTATATCCGTTCCTTGTCCGAAAAAATCGACCCCGCCAAATCCACCCCGGTGGACTTGCCCGGACAACCACCCTTGGCAGATACTGAATGGTTCGAAAAACACACCACCCATTTGTCGGCTGCCGACGCCGAAGGCAACTGGGTTGCCATGACCAGCACGATCAACACCACCTTTGGATCCAAAGTGGTCATCCCGGGGACCGGTCTTTTGTTGAATAATGAAATGGATGATTTTTCCGCACAACCGGGAACGCCGAATGCGTTCCGTTTGGTTTCAGGAGAAGCAAACGCCGTGGCTCCGGGCAAACGCCCCCTTTCCAGCATGAGTCCCACGCTGGTGCTGCGGGACGGCAAACCCTTCCTCAGCCTTGGAGCCGCGGGGGGGCCGACCATCATCACCCAAGTCACCCAGGCGCTCCTCCACGTCATCGACGAAAGGATGGGAATCCAGGATGCCCTCGCCGCCCCCCGGCTGCACCACCAATGGCGCCCGGATGTGGTGCGGTGCGAAAAGACCATGCCTGCCGAAATCGTCGCCCTGTTGCAGGCCAAAGGTCACACCCTCGAAATGACTGACCACTTAGGGGTCTCTCAAGGTGTCCAATTTGATCCCGCGACCAGCAGATTCACCGCAGCCCATGACCCCAGAATCCCAGGCTTGGCGGCCGGACGCTGACTTCAGCCAGCCGTGATGGCCTCACGCTCGTTGAGCAATCCGCCGGTTTTCTCCAGGTAATAGTCGTAACCGCCGGGATACGAGTTGATCCGACCATTGGTGATGTGAAGCACCTTTGTCGAGAGTTTCCGGATGAAATGCACATCATGGGAAATGAAGACGAGCGTTCCTTCATATTTCTCGAGAGCGAGGATGAGCGATTCTACGCTGAGAATGTCCAAGTGGGTCGTGGGCTCATCCATCAGCAGGAGATTCGGCGGATCCACGAGGAACTTGACCAGGTTGAGCCGGCTTTTTTCCCCTCCACTGAGCACCGCCGTTTTCTTGAAAACGCTTTCTTTGCGGAACAGGAACGTTCCCAGAATTCCCCGGGCCAGCTCCTCCTTGATTTCGGGAGCGGCGGCAAAAACTTCCTCGAGAACCGTTTTCTCCGGATCCAGGGTCTCCGAACGGTGCTGGCTGAAATAGCCGATCCGGGCATTGTGACCCAGGTCACGGGTGCCTTTCTGGAATTCGAGAACTCCCGCCAGAATTTTCAGGAGCGTGGATTTGCCGGATCCGTTGGGTCCGACGAGAGCGGTCCGTTCTCCCCGCTCCACGATGAGATCAACCCCTTGATAGACATTGAGATCTCCATAAGCCATGTGGATATTTTCCAGGGAGATCACGCGCTGCCCCGACCGGACAGGCTGGGGAAGTTGAAAACGGAAGGGTTTTTTCGGAAGCATCGGCTTCTCGATCAACTCCATTTTCTCAATTTGCCGGAGTTTGCTTTGGGCCTGGGAAGCTTTGGAAGCCACCGAAAGAAAGCGGTTCGCAAAATCCTGGAGCGCCTTGATTTCTTTCTGCTGATTTTTGTAGGCAGCCATCTGCCGGTGGAAGTTCTCTTCCTGCTGGACAAGGAAGGAACTGTAGTTGCCTTTGTAAAAGGTCACCTTCTGGTGCTCAATGTTGAACACTTTGTTGATGAAATAATCCATGAACTCGCGGTCATGGGAGATGAGCAGGATCGCGCCGGAGTAGTTCTTGAGGTATTCCTGAAACCACAGGAGGGCCTGCAAATCAAGGTGGTTGGTGGGCTCGTCGAGCATGAGCAGGTCGGGTTCCATGGCCAGCAATCTCGCCAAGTGGGCCCTCATGATCCAACCGCCGCTCATTTCACGAACCGGGCGGTCAAAGTCCGCCTCTTTGTATCCAAGCCCCCGGAGCATCTTTTTAGCCTTGGCCTCCAACGCTGGATCCGCCAGGACATCGTATTTGGCCTGCGTTTCGAAATACTCCGGATCATCGTAACGTCCTTCTTCTTCCAGCAGACCCAACCGGGCCGAGAGGGCTTCCAATTCCCCCGCCCTGCCAGTGGCGACATCCAACACCGTCTCGTCGCCCACCGCTTCACTTTGCTGGGGTAGATAGCCCAGAGTCGTCCATTCATCACGCTGCACGGTTCCAGCATCTTGTTCCTCGCGCTTGAGGATGATGTTGAAAATGGTCGACTTGCCAGAGCCGTTTTGACCCACCAGTGCCACCCGATCTCCTCCATTCACCTGGATATTGGCATCAGTGAAGAGCGCCTGTCCTCCGTAGGATTTGGCAAGTTTCTTAATAGTGAGCATATTATGTCTGGAGAAGAACGCGCCGGAGCCACTTGGACCCGACGCATGGGGCGGTCACCATACTCCATTTCATCAATCCCGCTCGAAGGAAACTGCGGGAAAATCCATGGTAAGCTCTCCTTTGCATTCAAAGGTGAGGCTTGGGCACGCTGGCCGGGGCCGGACTTCCCTTAGGGCAAAGCGACGACTTTTGCCACCATTTTTTCGAGTTGAGCAAGTCGCGGAAGGTTTGCTGACTTGCTCAATCCCCTGGACAAATTCATGAGCCCCTCCCGCGCCGCCGGAACACGCGACTCGCGATCGCCTCTGACAAAGGCTGCCAGCCAAGCTGCTGATCCGGCCGTCCGAAAATCGGAGCTGGATTGGCTCCAGGAAATGCCTTTGTCATCGACCGGCACAGAAATAGCGGCCCTCCCAGCCGGATTTCCCGGCAAAGGGTAGTCCAGGAGCACCGTGGCCACAACCAGATCACCGGCGGGCAAGTTGAAGGCGGAAGCTTCGGTCCCGTCGATCTCATAGAGCGCCACCATTTGCCGACGCACAGGACCTCCATTCCGCGCCAATTCCTGAATTCCTTCGGAAATAGCAACGGCCTGACCGATCATGCGGTAGCGGGCAACTTTGCCAGCGTCGAAACGAACCCGGATCTTCAGATCCCCCGGCACATGGGAGGAGTCCTCCTGCCCACGAATCCCGACCATGAGCAGTCGATGGTTTTCCGCCCAAGGACAGGAGGCGATTTCAGTGGTGACCGAGAAGGCTTCCGAGGGTTCCGGAGCTGGAAACGCATAGGTCATGGCATTCACCAACTCATCCGCGCGGACCGTGCTTGATGCCAACGGGGCCCCAGAAAGCAGGTGATTGGCCAAGCGATCCCAGGAACCGGTCTCGGCTTGCAAGGGAAACATGGCGTCCGCTTTTTGGGCGGGCGAAAGCCACAGGTCTAAAGCGAGGGGACCCGACGATCCTGCCAGCGAAGTGACTTCGGGCTGCTCGACAACTGTCTGGTGTTTGCCGAACGATGAATCGCCGGCAATCCATTCAGGGGCATTCACCGGAGATTTCCCCGACTCCAGCTTTGGAATGGGCAGACGGATGTTCTCGGGACCGATAGGCCCCTGCGCCAATCTGGGATCCCCGGAGCGCTTCGGCAGCCGAGGCAACGAAGCCCCGTCTCCATCGATCTGAGGGAGGGCTTCGCCGGGCAAAAGGCTGACAATCAGACTGGAATCCCCCACTGACGAATGGGAAAAGACTACCACCCGCAGTCCCCAGATGGAAACTGCCGAAATCACCAGAACAGCGGCAGCCGACAGAAGCCAGGGTCGGTTTTTTTGCCATCTTGAAAGAACCACTGGATAAGAAGGATGACGACGATGAATGGCCAAGTCGATCGCTGCCAGAAGAAGGGCATCATTTCCTTTGCCAAGTCGGGCATCTTCTTCGATCAACGCCTCCAGCAATCGATCCGGCGCTTGGGGAGACACGTCTTTTGACTGGTTCATGGTGGTGGCAGGTAGGAGAAACTTCTAAAAATCATGGGGTTGCCGGAGGAGCCATTTTTCTTTCGACGCAATCCCTCAATAGTTCGCGGGCCCGCTGCAACCGTTTCCGAAACGCGGAGGGAGCCACCCCCAGTTGCTCGGCGGCTTCGTCCCCCCGATCCTCGCGGTAATAAAATGCATCGATGGCTTGGCGGAGACGCTCGGGCAAAAGCGACTTGCACAAGGCCAGGGCCTCGAAAACCAGCCCCCGGCCTTGGAGGTGGGATTCCTGCCACTGGGCAACGTCACGGTCGATGCTGGCCAACTCCACATCGGGCAGTTCCACAAAGCGGTTTGACCGGACCCATTCCCGCCATTTGTTCCGGACGATGCCCCGCATCCAGGCGCCGAAATCGCGAGTCACATCGAAAGCCCGCACTTTGTCAAAGGCCACCACAAATGAATCTTGGACAATGTCCCGAGCAGTATGCTCGTCCCGACACAAGGCCCTTGCGTAAACCAGCAACTCGCGATGGTGCAGCCTCACCAACTGGGAAAACTGCACCGGGTCGGTGGGATCGAGCCTTTCATCCAGGGAGGATTCGACAACTATCGAAAATTCAGGCGCTTTGTGGGCGGCGGACATGGGAGGATGATCTGAAGGATCCAATCTGTGATGGAGGACGGTGGGAAGGAATTTACTTTCTTCATATTTTGATTGCCTGAGATTCCCATTTATGTGACATTTTTCTCTGGTCAATCTGGAAAGAACACTTCAGATTCCCGGTCAACAAAGGCAGTGGACTGGCCGGAGAGATTTCCGGAACGTCGTATTTCCACCAACCAACCCACACGACTCCCACGATGCAATGGTTTTATGCTGACGCCTCCCGCAACCAAGTGCCATTTGATGATTCCCAGACTTCCTCCTTGGTCCAGTCAAACCTCCTCAATCAGGCAACTTTGGTGTGGAACGAATCCATGTCAGATTGGAAACCCCTGGGGCAGGTCAGACCAGAACTCTTCGGGAGTCAGAATTCGCCGGACGCTTCCCCCGGTCTTTCATTGAATCCTTACGCCACCCCTTATTCAGGCCAATTGGGCCAAGGGAGCGAGGATCAGGCCATCGCCGCTTTCCTGAAAAACAAAGGGTGGATCAAATTTGAAGCCATCCTTACCCTGATCGTCTCGGTCCCCTATTGCATTCTCCTCGTAGGGATCCCCTTGCTACTGGCGTCGCTGGCCTTGCTGAAATCGGTCGAACTGGCCCAAGCCGCACAAACCACCGGTGACACAGCCCGCTTCACAGAAGCCATGGAAAAGCTGGGATCCGCCTACAAAACGCGCGGTATTTTCCTGTTGGTGATGCTCGGGCTTTACGCCGTGTTCTTTATCATCATGCTGGTAGCGGGAGTCGTCGGAGCCGCCAACAGTCACTGAGCGGAGTCCACAATGAAACAGCTCTCCCCATGGTATTTGCTCTGCTTGATGGGGGGGGCCATGTTCACCGGCCTGCTTTCTGGCGGAGAGTCGGGCTATCCGCTCCCCCTTGG
>JADZAX010000434.1 GCA_020852405.1 Verrucomicrobiales bacterium | reverse complement strand
GCCGGGTGGGAGGGAGGATTCGTCGCCCGGAGATCATCAACCGGATCAATCAGCCCCCGGCCAAGGAGATGATACCAAACGCGGTTCGCTTGAACCCGGGCAAAAGCCCCGTTTTCAGGGGAGGTCAACCATTTCGCAAGCTCGTCAAACCGAGCCTCATCAAATGCCAAGGCCTTTCCTCCCAACAGCTTCGGAACTGGCTCCTTGCCGTTGCGAGGATCTTTCAATTCCCGCTTGGCATCGAATTTCACGACCTGCTCTCCGACAAACCGATTCTTGTCGTTTTTATCCTCCCGTGAGTTGTCCTTTTCTTCATACCCAATGCCGTCAAACACCGCAGCGAAGCCGTAGTAATCGTCCATGGTCCATTTTTCGAATGGGTGGTTGTGGCACCGGGCGCAATTCATCCTCGCTCCGAGGAACACTTGAGCCACCGCTTCGGCCCGGGCCTCGGGAGCCCGCAAGGCCCGGTAATAGTTGGCCGGGGCGACCCCGTAGGTGCTGCCACTGGCGCTGATGATTTCCCGGGCGAACGCGTCCAGGGGAGTGCCCTTCGCCAGGCTGTCGCGGATCCAGCCGTGAAAGGCCCGCGTCCCCACGGTGTCGAGCGTCTTCTCTTCGACCCGAAGCAAATCAGCCCACTTCAGTGCCCAGAAATTGGCGAAGGCCATGCTCCCAAGCAGTTCATCGACCAAGTGTTGCCGCTTTTCCTGGGAAGGGTCGCCCACAAAAGCGCGGGCTTCCGCAGCAGGAGGAATCCGGCCTACCAGATCAAGATAAACCCGCCGAACGAAAATTCCGTCATCGCAGAGAGGGGCCACCGGCAGCCGGAGGCGGCGCTGCTTGGCAAAGACTTCGCGATCAATGAAATTGGCCTCCGGTGGCCCGTCCCAGTGGTAATCGGGCGCATCAGCGACAAAGGCCAAAGAAACGGGCTCCTGGCGTTCGAGATAACGGGCCACAATGGTAGTCTCCCCCTCGCCCACGCTGCTAACCCGCCCCTCGCGGTCGATTTCCACCAACAGCGTGGATGGGGTGAAGACGGTCCAGCGCGTGACGTCCCGTTCGGTTCCATCGGTGAATTGGGCCAGCACCCGGAGCCGGGTCTCGATTTTGGGAGCGAAATTGATTTGCTCGCGAGGGGTCACCTGCAGGCTTTTGAGACGCGGACCGTCCGGTGGATCCATGGGAGCCCCGGCGGCAATCCACTTCGCCAGGATTTCGTATTCCTCAGAATTCCGCTCAAATCGCTTGCCGCCTTCGTGCGGCATTTCCAAAGTCGGCTTGCGAATCAGCAGGCTGTTGGCCGGATTTTCCTCATCCAGAAAGGACTTGATCAGAGTCGCATGATCTTTGACTGGGTTTTCGCCACGGAGGGAGAGCGCGAGATCTCCTCTGCCAACGAGAGCGCCGTGGCAGGCTCCGAGATTGCACCCCGCCTTGATCAGCACCGGCATCACTTCATTCCGGAACGACACCGCCGGGAGTTTGGCAGGTCCGTCTAGCGGCGCTTGAGGCGCAGTCGCCTTCTCGTCACCCCACCCGCAAATGGGCAGACTGGTGACCAGAACAATGGTCAGTAAGGATCGCGGAAAAAACATCGGTCGGCGCCGCAGCTTCGTCCTGATTCAGGATCAGGGAAAGCCCGACATCGCGCCATGAAGGAGCAAGGAGCGCACCCGGGATCGTCGTGCCAGGTCGGCCCGGCCTCAGTCGCGGATGGATTCCACCACCACCCGCTGGAGCTCAATGAGGCGGAAATGCAATTGGTCCCGCTCATATTTCGTGAGCCGGCCGTCGCATTTGTAGGAGCGTTCCGCCCGCTCCAGCCAGTGAAGACGGTTGCGGATGGTTTGAATATCCCCGCCGCTGAGTCTCCGGCAGTGGCAGGACCAAACCAGAAGTTCCTCGACCCAGGCTTGGTGCCCGTTGAGGAGCGGTGTCCGGAGATCACAGGGAGCCTCTGCAGGATTCACCATCGGGGTGCTGGAGATCAACCGCCCTTGCAGTTGGGCGATCCGCAGGGCTGAAGCTTCAATGAATGGCTTGTCTCGGTCCGCGTTGGGGATCCCACCAAAGAACGGACGGGACTGGGTGAAATACTGCCGCACATTCTGCAGGAGACAGCGGTGCGCCGCCATCAGATCACGGCCACAGTCTTCCGAGATCCGATCATCCACGAGCGCTTGCAGGATATCGGTGTAATTCTGAGAAAAACCCTCCTGCAGGCCCCCAGGCAATCCTTCTCCCCGCATGTCGCGCTCATGGAGGTAGGCCAGTTCCTGCACCGCGCTGAGTTCCGCCACACTGCGGTCCCACCGCCAAGAAACGCGTGGGACCTCGTGAATCAGGTCATTGAGCGACTCCAGATGAGTCAACGAAGGTAGATCACTGCCGAGACCGGGTCCCATATCAAATTCGTGAGCTTCCTCGCGCGGAACGTTCATTGAAATGAACTGGGCCCGACTCACCAGTGGCAGTGCAGAAACCAGAGCGATCAGGGTGAAGATTTTTTTCATGGCAGGAAAATTTTCTATAATCCCCGCTATTCTGAGAGATTATTCTTATTTCCGCAACCCAATTCTGATGATTTTTTAATTTTTGAGCATTCCCTGCCCCTGCCAAACCCAATTTTCTCGCTGGGCAGAGTGAGTGAGTTGGCTCCTTTTCATTCCAAATCCGGCCAGCGGCTAGCCGTGCAATCATTCCCAGGCAGAGCATGGGCCACCGCAGGCCATGCCATCGCCCTGAGTGATGAGATCCCTAAAGCCGCAGAAGAGGGCCCCCGAAAGACTGGCTCAATCGATACGATGATTGGAACGCGGGAAAACAACCTGTCGACGCCGCCAACGGAGAAAGTGCGAGCCCCTTATCCTAAACCCACACGTCACCTTCTGGAAGGCTGCCGGTTTCGCCTCCCGTTCCCCCTCATCACAAGGTTATCTCCCTCAAGGTGGGGGGGCTAGATCATTCCGCTCCGGCACCGATGAAAATTTCTTTCACGGTCCGATTTTCGATCTGAAAAATAACTCCCCCGTAAATAGAGCCCGCCACAAAACTGTAAGGCTCATCCGGACTCGTCGTTCCGGGTTCCGATTCATGGCTTTCATAAGCACCGTAGGCCAGTTTCACTTCGTTGAGCGAAGCCCCGATGCCAATGCCGCCGCTTGTGCGCAGAAGACTCCCTTCTTCGATGTGGACCGAGGACACAGTTTTGGCCCCTCCTTTTTGCTCAGATTCCATCCAGATCGTCAGTTTTTTGGAGGGATAACGCCAGTCGGTGCTGAATCCACCAGTGACTTCATTGGCGACTTCTTCCCCAACCTCCTCCGCCTCCCCCATGATCTGGCGAACCTCCCCCTCGGTCATTTCGAATTTGATTCCCGCGATCGAATCCGCTTTGAGCAACCGGACCGACAGATCTTCAGCCACCACGCCCTCCGGTCTCCAATTCGGAACTTTAAAGACAACGCCGCTTTCATCGCCCCGGTGGCTGCTCAGATAAAGAGCCTCGGGCGTGACCACCATCGACTGAGGCATGAACTCTCCGGTGTCGAGGATGATCGTGCGCTGGATCATCAGAGTGCTCCCTAGAAAGATGTGGATCACCCCGTGGCTGTCAGCGGCGACAACATATTGGTCATCACCCCCCAGAGCCATGACCATCGATCCCCGGAGATCGGCCCAGCCACGGGCCTCTCCGGTGGAGGCGTCGAGACTGCAGAGCAGGCCGGATTCTTCCCAGCCTCCGGCGGCAAAAAGGAGCTTCCCGTCGGTTGCCAACTCCGTGAACCGCCCTTCCAGCGGAACCGTCGACTGGGACTTCAAGGTGACCGGATCAATCCGGGTCAGGTGGCCTTTTACTTCGTTGCCGAGAAAAGGATTGTGCACCGTCCAAAGAGCGCCCCCCGCGAGTTCAAGGTCATTGGGATTGGCTCCCAATGAGGTAGAACGCTTCACCTTCCCGGAGGCAAGGTCCACGTTCAGGATCAGGGAATCCGCGCTGGAGCCATCCTTGGTCATCAAGACAAACAATGAGTCCCCGGTGGATCGGATCGCTTCAGGGTAGTCCGGCGAGGTCGATGCAATGGCGCCGCCTTTGCCTTGCTCAGGCTGCCGCCAAATGAGACCGTCGGTGCAGACGGCGGCGTATACGTTGCCGTTCTGACTGGTCATCTGGACGGGCAAGCGCCCGCATTTGACTGATCCAATGCCCCTGCCGGTGATGGGGTCGTATTGTCCCAACGTCCGCACGCCGCTTTCCGCGACCCAAAGGGAGCCGCCTGTCAGAGCCAAGCCTTCCGGCCATTTGCCGACGGAAATTCCCAGGGGTGTCAGAGTCAAACGGTCCGCCATCGGCCGTTGTCCGCGCTCCAAAGGAATCACGAAGGGCTTCAATGAAACCACTGAATTGCGGAGATCCCCAGCCTCGTTGGCCACCGGCTCGGGTTTCACCGGAGGCCCTGCAAAGCCATCGCCAAGAAAGCCTGTCAGCCAAAAACCAATACCGACCTGCAAAACACCTACAACCGACCTCGCCGTTTTCATGGGAGGAAGGAAGCATGGAAAGCGACCGTGAAAAGACGAATTCCAAGACCGGAAGCAACTAAATTGCCATACCGGAAGCGTTGGGACTTCCCCATGACCGTGCCGGCCTTGCCCGGGACAATCCGGCATCCAAAAACCTACCCTCTGATCTGGCCCCCGCCTTCCACGAGGTATTTGTAACTGGTCAACTCCTCCAGCCCCATGGGGCCTCGGGCGTGCAGTTTGTCGGTGCTGATACCGATCTCCGCGCCGAATCCAAACTCGCCGCCGTCGCTGAAACGGGTGGAGCAATTCCAGAACACCGCCGCCGAATCGATCTCATCCTGAAAGCGGCGGGCGGCCACCGGGTCACCGGTGATGATGGCATCGCTATGGTGCGAACCATATTCATTGATGTGAACGATGGCGGCATCCAAATCATCCACCACACCGACACTGAGGATCAGATCGAGATACTCGGTGCGCCAATCCGCCTCCGTGGCGGGTTCCACAGCGACCTCGGGAGCTCCGGCGGCCACAGCTGAACGGAACGCTTCATCCCCGCGCAGTTGCACCCCTTTGGCCGCGAAGGCTCGCGCCAGACGGGGTCCCTGTGCCGCGGCCACTTCCCGGTGCAGCAGCAACGTTTCCATGGTGTTGCAGACTCCCGGCTTCTGCGTTTTGGCATTCACCGCCACGGCCTCGGCCATGTCGGCATCGGCCGCCCGGTCAATGTAGGTGTGGCAGATCCCGTCATAATGCTTGATGACCGGCATCCGGGCCAGAGACACGACGGTCTCGATGAGACCGGCGCCGCCCCGGGGAATGATGAGGTCCAGATAACGGTCCATCTCCGCCATGTGCCGCACGCTTTCCCGGTCGGTGTTGGCAATGAGTTGGATGGCATGAGGCGGCAATCCGGCCCGCTCTCCCCCCTCCTGGAGCGCCGCCGCGAGGGCAAGGTTGGAATGGATGGCCTCTCTGCCACCCCGCAGAATCGTGGCATTCCCGGTTTTAAAACAGAGCACCGCGGCATCGACCGTGACATTGGGACGGGACTCGAAGATGATGCCGATGACCCCGATCGGCACCCGGCGTTTCACAATGCGGATCCCATTGGGCCGGGTCCAGTCACGGAGCGTTTCACCCACCGGATCCGGCAGAGTGGCAACCTGCCGCACCCCCTCCGCGACCGCCGCGAGCCGCTCCGGCGTCAGGGTCAAGCGGTCCAGCATCGCTGCTGAGAGCCCCGCCTCGCGGGCCGCCTCCAAATCAAGGGCATTGGCCTCCAAGAGGGAGGCCTCCCTGGCCAGAAGCTCGTCCGCCATGGAAAGCAGAATGCTGTTTTTCTTCGCCGTGGAGAGAATGGCGAGAGCGTGCGCCGCCGTGCGGGCATGCGCGCCCATGTGGTGAATTTCAGTGCGGAGGTCCATGCAGGGAGGATCGATAGGGGGAAAGTCAGCAATAAACCCGCGCCAAGGGGAAAGGCGAGCGAATTTCCTCCCGGATCCCCCGGGGCTCACCTCAGTCCCAACTCCCGCCAGAGGGGCTTTCCCAACGGAGACCGGGGCAGGTGGGGCACCACGATCACATCACGGATCCTTTCAAAAGGCGCCACCTTGGCATCATAGGAGGCGATGCTGGCTGCCCTGTCGGATTCTCTGCCTTCGCAGAGGACCAGCACCACGGAATGCCCCAACCTTGCGTCCGGCCGCGCTGCAATCCACCCCGGGCCGATCGAAACGGATTCCCAAACTTCCTGCAGCCCATCCAGGGAAACCAGTTCCCCTCCCACTTTGACGCAGCGATCGGCCCGCCCCAGGATTTCCAGCCGGTTGCCGGAGAGCCGGACCAGATCCCGTGTCGTGAACCACCCTCCTGCTCCGGCAAGGGGATGCAGGATCCCTTCTGCGCCCATCCATTCGACCCAGCCAGAGGCGAGGGCCGGCCCCCGCAATTCCAAGAGGCCCTGGAGATTGGTCCGGGTTTCCCAGTGAGGCAGGATGACCATGCCGGACTCCTCAGAAGCCTCTCCCGGCTCCGCGGTCGCGACCTGGGACGCCGCTTCCGTGAGACCGTAACTTTCGAGAACCGGCCATCCCAACCTGCGGGCGGCCCGTGAATCCGACCGGGACAAAGCCCCACCGCCCACCACCAGAGCCCTCAGACTGGCAGGCGCCGTCAGGGAGGAAGCGACCAAATCGCTGAACTGAGTCGGAGTCAAGGCCGACAGGGTCGCTTGGGTGGTTCGGCAGGTTTCCACAAATCCGGCGGCGCTCCACGGTACCGGGACCGCTGCCACATCGGCACCTGAAAGCCGGGCCCGGGCCAGAACACCCAAACCGCCGACATGAAAAAGGGGCAGGGCGAGGAGCCAACGGTCCTGACTGGTGGATTTCAGATGGGAATTGACCGCTTGGGCAGAAGCCAGAAATGCCTGCCGGGAGAGAGCCATCCATTTGGAAACTCCCGTGGAACCAGAAGTGCCCAGCAACAAATGCCCCTGCAATTCCGACTGGTGTCCGGCCCAGGCTTCCAGAGGAGTGACGTCCCATCCGAGACGAGGATTCACCAGGACGCGGGCTTCCGCATCATGATCATCCCAAAAGCCGGGTTGCAGAAGAAGGTCCAAAGCGCTGCATCCTACCGTTCCGGTCCCATCGGGTCAATCGACGAGCCGCAGAAATGCTCTCCCCACCCCTTCCCGCGGACCGGGGCCTTCCCTTGGATTTCGCAGCAACCGCGGTTGCGCGATGCTCTGCTGGCGTCTTTATTCCGCGCCATCCATGTCTGATCCCACGCTCCAGTCCACTCCCCCGGTCCGCGTTGGTGTTGCCGGTGTCGGTGCCATCGGCCGCAACCATGCCCGCATTTACGCCGGACTCCCCCAGTCCAAGCTCTCCGCGATTTATGACGCGGATGTGGAGCGCGCCAAGGAATTTGCCGATCAGTATGGCGCCATCGCCGCCTCCACACTGGAGGAATTTATCTCCCTGATTGATGCCGCCTCCGTCTCCACCCCGACCTCGACCCACCGGGCGATCGGCTCCCTGCTGCTCAGTGCGGGACGACATGTGCTGGTCGAG
>JADZAX010000433.1 GCA_020852405.1 Verrucomicrobiales bacterium | reverse complement strand
TTCGGTGGCTCCGGCTTCGGTGGCTCCGGCTTCGGTGGCTCCGGCTTCGGTGGCTCCGGCTTCGGTGGCTCCGGCTTCGGTGGCTCCGGCTTCGGTGGCTCCGGCTTCGGTGGATCAACCAAACTAAGGTGAATTTCACCGGGCGGAGGAGACATTAACTCAGGAAGCGCCACCACTTCCCTGCGGGCCAGCACCATCAGTAGCAGGCCATGCATTCCAGCCGCAAGCAACAGCCACGCGATGAAACCGTCACGGCTGTTGTTTTGGCTCCTCATTCCCTCCAGCCTGATCTTCCGTCTTCACAATGGAAAAATCGTCAATCCCCACGTTGCGCGCCCGCTCCAAAAGATCAACAAAGCGACCGTAGTCGATCCTTCGGTCACCGTAGAAACGGACGCTCCGGATTTTCCGGCCGGCAAGCGCCATTTCCAGTTCCACTTCGAAACTTTCATCATTGATCGCTTTTCCCTCCACCATCAGCCTCCCATCATCTGTCACTTCCAACCGGATGGCAGACTCATCGGGTCGCGCTCCAGGACCACCGGTGGGCAGTTCCAGCGTCGCCGTAGGTTGGGCAAACTGACTGGTGACGAGAAAGAAGATCAGGAGCAAAAACACAACATCAACGAGCGAAGTGAGATCGATCTCTCCGCGGTTTCGACGTTTCCGGTATGTGATGAGATCGGCCAAGGCAGAACGCTTCGGGAAAAGAGGAGTCAACGCTGGGTCACCCGGCCGGTCCAGTCATCCAAGTGGGAAACGACGAGATTCAGGTCTCTCGCGAGCTTTTCAATACGACCTTCGGCCCACCGGGTCGCGGCCACGGCGGGAATGGCAACGCAAAGTCCGAACACTGTGGTCAGAAGGGCCGACCAAATCCCGCCGGCCACGTCCGCCGGCTTCACCTGTTCCAGGGTTTCGATCGTGGCGAAGGCCTCCACCATCCCCCAGACCGTTCCCAGCAGACCGATCAGCGGGCTCAAGGCCGCGATGGCAGAAAGCATTCCCACGCGCTGTTCGGCGCGATGGAGATCGTGGCCGGCTTGCCGTTGGATCACATTCCGACGGTGCTCGGTGGTGGCGTCGAGGTTCTCCAAGTAGAGTCTCGCCAGCCGGGTCGGGGGATCATCGCCGTCCCCGAGTGCCTTGGCCGGGACTTCTGTTCCCACGGCCGATTGGATGTGATCCAGGACCGTGGAAAGTCGGTAGCGCAGGCGGAACAGAAAGAAAAACCCACGGTCCAGGATCCCAGCCACCGCCAGCAGCGAACAGAATAGCAGGGGCCACATGACGAAGCCACCGCGCCCGAACAGGGCGATGAGATCCAAGCCGGCTGAACTTTGTTGGGAAAGCATGATGAATGAGTTTGCGTTTGGAAGCAACCCGGAAAAAAGGAGCGGTATCCCTTTTTACCAATGCTTTGTCACCGAAAGACGGACCTGTCTTGGCTCAAAAGGATGCAGGTGAATATCCTCAATTCCTCCCACAGGCTCACCGGGAAGTCGGGAATTGTAAAGATACTCGATGTCGTTGTCAACGGCATCAAGCAGATTCACCACTTCCAAGGCAATCTCCCAGCGGTTCGAAGTCCGGTAGCCGATTCGTGCGTTCAATTGGAAGGCATCGGAGCTTTCCACGGTGCCATCCCCATTCAAAGGACGCGGGGAGAAGTATCTGGCGCGCAGGCTGGCGAAAGGCCCCGTCTCCTCACCCACTGTGATCCCCCCCGAGAAACTCATCGGCACGGCATTCTCGATCAACTCCCCTGAACTGGCGAAATGCGACTCTGTGGCGGTGAACTCAGTATCCACATACAGCCAGGAGGTGGGGCGCCAATAGTTGGACCACTCCACCCCGTAACGTTCGCTGCCGTCACCGGCCTCGATGTTGCCCGCGTCTCCGACATACACCAGTTCGGAATCGCTCTGGAGATACCAAACCGAGACCGTCGAGGTGAGGCCCGGCACGATCTGGGTGCGAACGCCGACTTCGGCGCCCTTGGTTCGCACAAGTGCGGGAACCGATGCCAAAGGTTCTCCCGAGAGCGGATCTCTCGCAATGGTGACGCCCCTGGCATCGTTGCTGTGGAAGCCGAACCCGCCATTGAGATAGAACTCCGTGTCCCACCAGGGTCCGAAAACCACCCCCGCCTTGGGGCTGACGATGCCGTCCCATTCGGATCCCGAGTTCTCCGGCAAGGTGTTGGCATTCACATCGAAGTGGTAAAGATCGCCCCGCACGCCGGTCTGGGTGCGCATCCAGTCGGTCCAGTGCATCTCGACATTCCCGTATCCACTCAGGCTCGCTTCATGGACGTCGTCCTCGCGCACGGTGGAGACAAGCTGCCTCGCGCTGGTTTTCCGCAAGGCCACGCCATCGATCCAATCGTGGTGAGTCTGGGCCCCCACCGTCACCTCCGCATTGTGTCCCAGCAGATCAACGCTGTCCCAGACATGATCCACCGTGGCGCCGGCAAACCAGCGGCTGTCGTACTGGTTAAACTGATCCCCCCGCACCGGATCGTCGAGAAACAGGGTGAAGTTAGAAAAGAGATCCAGCTCATAGGTGCCCGCGTAAACGGAGCCCTTGGTCACCCCTTTCAGGTCTGTGTGCTGGAAATCGGCAGAAACACTGTAGCGATGGGAATCGCCCCCAACCGTAGGATCGACAAAGCCGAAGCGGTCGATCGTTCCGCTGCGGATCAACCGCGACGGCACTTGATCGGTGGCATCCCATCGCACGTCATATCCCATTACCGTGAGTGATGCAAAATCGTCGTCGTCGCCGACCGCGTAGCGGAAGAACCCATTCCAGCGCTGCAGCTCATCCGGCTTCACCCACGGTCCATCGTAATAGTTGTATTCCAGCGCAAAGGTCGCCACACCCGGCCCCGCCTGAAACGAATCCGCGAGAAGACTGCGATAATAGTTGTCGGTGCCGAGGGTGAAGGATGCGATCCCCTCCGGCAGTTCCCGGAAGAGTTTGAACCGCGCCGCTCCGGCACTGCTGAAGTCACCGAACTGAGAGAAATAAGGCCCCTTGTAATACTCCAGTTCCTCCACCAGTTCCGGAATCAGGAAGTTGATGTCCGCGTAGCCCTGACCATGACCATGCGTGCGGTTGTTTACCGGCATTCCATCCACGAAAATGGCAAAATCCGTTCCGTGATCCAAATTGATCCCCCGCAGGAAATACTGGTTCGCTTTTCCCCCACCGCTGTGCTGGGTGACGATCATCCCCGGCACCACCTCCAGCAGTTCGCCCCGCCGCAAAAATGGCCGCTCCGCCAGTTCCTGGGCACTGGCTTGGCCTTTCGAGGCTGATGGCGCGATGCCAAGCAAGTTTTCCGCCTTGCCTGTCACCACAATGGTATCCAGAGTTCCCAGCACGGGTGCCGTCGCGGGGCCAGCAGGCGCAGTCGAGGAAGGCGACGCCTCTTTCTTCAAGGGAGGGGACGCCTGGTTCCCTTCTGCTGAAACAACCGGCAATTCGTCAAGGGTGAACACAGGAGGATCTCCAACGGCTGCCGGGTCCTGGGAAAAGCCAAAGGGGGAGAGCAGGAGAAAAGTGCCCATGACGGCGACTGGAGCGATGCGGTACTGCGTGTTCATGAGAAGGATCGGGTTTCGGATGCAACAGGAGGCACCCGTCACTATGTCAAACGAGATTCCCGGTCAGACCCCGCAAAAAAAAAGAGTCCCCATCAGCGGGAACCAATTCGGGAGGAAGCCAACCCCTCACGGTCTGACTATCCTGTAATCAGATCGGCCGGGATTCCCACCAGGCGGTCAGATCACGCCGTGCCCGGAACAGTAGACTCTCCACCGCCCGCGCCGAACAGCCAAGAATGTCTCCACATTCCTGATGGCTGAAACCTTCCATCACCGCGAGAATCAACACTTCGCGGTAGCGCTGCGGGAGTGACGCCAGTCCCATCCGCAATTTCTCGAGATCTTCCTCGATCGTGGCCGCCTCGTCGGGTTGCGGCAGAGGACAAGGCCATTCCTCCTGCGTCCTGCCGACACTCCCCTCAAACGTGAACGAATCAGTGAGACTCCGGTTCCGGGCACCCCGCGAGCGCGCCCGGTCCCGACACAGGTTCAGGGCGATCCGAAACAGCCAGGTGGAAAACCTCGCCTTGGGCCGGTAGCGTGGCAATGCCTGCCAGGCGCGGAGGAAGGTGTCCTGGCATGCCTCGGTGGCGTCTTCAGGACACCGCAGCCAGTGATGGCAAAAGCGGTAAACTGATTCCTGATGCCGCTCCACCAGCATGCGGAACGCCTCATGGCATCCGTTCTGCGCCTCGGCGATCCAGCGCAGCTCGAAGACTTCGGCCGAACCCCGCTCAACCGATGCCCCTGCGGCGGCGACGGTAAATGGGATCGGTGGATCGAGCGGAAAGTCAGCGGAGGAGGCTGTCATGGGTCCATTGCAACAGGCTTTGCGCCTGATCAGGGTCGAGGTGTTCCTTCATCACGAAGAAATGGTCCAGTGTTAATTTTTGGAGTTTGACCCGGGCGGCATTCATCCGGTCCAGCGCTTGCGCGATGGCGGACGAATCACGTTGCCCTCTCCGGACCGCGTCGGCGAGATCCTTGCCAGCGGCGTGAATATCTTTGGTAACCCGATTGCGCTGTGCCTCATAGGCTTCCTCAAAGGGGGCAAGTTCCGCTTTCTGCTCCGCCGTGAGCGCAAGCTGCGAATGCATCCACGCATGAAAATCTCCCGCAGTCCCGGAACCTGAATGGGAATCCGATTCGATTTCGTGGTGTTCCTCGTGTTCCCCAATATGCTGGGCCAATGCCATCCGAGTGGCAATCCATGCGGAAAGGGCGGAAAGCAGAACCCCTGCGACGACCAGTGGCAGAATGCCAGACGGAAACCGGTAGGCCATGGTCACCAGGATTCGAACTGGGTGGGCAGATCGAAAACGGCCAGATGGGGCGGCGCCTCGAGAGGCAATCCCCGGTGGTGGTGCTGCCGGGCTTCAAAGACCCCGATCAGGACGGAGGGCAGCAGAAAGAGAGCGATCAGGACGCCGGAGATGGAGGCTGGGATGGCGGAGGATTGCTCACCCAAACGACCCATTACCTGATTCGTAAAATCCGCCCCCAGGACCGGGTGCGGCGGGCCGTCCAGCTTCCTCAGAAGTTGATCCATGTGAGCCTTTTTCATTTCTCACAGAATACCGATGGAGAGGAATCCGACAAGACTTTTCCGGCATCCTTGAAACCTTCGACGCGCGGGAGGAAGGTGGGCGCTCTCGCACCGAATCAGGCAATCGGCCCAAGGAAACCTCCCCTCCATCCCGGAGCTTCCTGGTTCTTCCGACTTGTCCAAAGTCAGACCAAATCCTAAACTGATGCCGTGAGCAACTCCCTCGTCATCCTTACCGGGGCCGGCATTTCTGCCGAATCCGGTCTCCCCACTTTCCGGGATGCCAATGGCCTGTGGGAGGGGCAACGGTTCGAAGATGTGGCCTCGCCGCAAGGGTTTGCCGCCGACCCCACGAGGGTTCACCGCTTTTACAACCAACGCCGCGCCGCTCTGGCCACCGTCCATCCCAATGCCGCCCACCTGGCCCTCGCACGCTTGGAGGAATCCTGGGAGGGGGAGTTCCTCCTCGTCACCCAGAATGTGGACGATCTCCATGAACGGGCCGGGAGCCGCCGGATGCTCCACTTGCACGGGGAACTCCTCAAAGCCCGCTGCACCGCCTGCGGAATCGGCGGCTTGAGGTGGACCACGGACCTCGGGACCGATTCCACCTGTCCGGATTGTCAGGAAACCGGTTCCCTGCGTCCCGAGATCGTGTGGTTCGGAGAAATGCCCCACCATCTCGATGCGATTTTCGAGCGACTCGCTTCCGCCGACTGTTTTCTCTCCATCGGCACCTCCGGAGTGGTCTATCCCGCCGCGGGTTTTGTCTCCGTGGCCCGCGCTGCCGGGGCCCGGACCTGGGAGGTCAACCTCACCGACTCGGAAGTCTCGGACGCCTTCCAAGAACAGCGGATCGGACCCGCTTCCGAAGTGGTGCCCGCCTTGGTCGCCGCATGGCTCCTGAAAACTCCCTCATGAAACACCCCTCTCCTCTGACCACCTTGTTTCTCTCGGCACCCGCCCTTCTGGGGAGCCTCCCGGCCCCGGCCAAGGATCCGTCCCCTCCGACCGTGGCCACTTTTTCCATCGTCGCCATTGATCCCGCTACCGGTGAGATCGGGGTCGCGGTGCAATCCCGGATCGTCGCCGTGGGTGCGGTCGTTCCTTGGGCAAAGGCAGGGGTCGGAGCGGTCGCGACCCAGTCCTATGCCAATGTGACCTTTGGTCCGGCCGCTCTGAAGCAGATGGCCTCCGGCAACAGCCCGGCCGAAGCCCTGCAAACAATGCTGGAGGGAGACTCCTTAAAATCCCAGCGCCAGGTGGGACTCATCAATGCCGCCGGAGAAACCGCCCAATTCACTGGCACGGAATGCCTCTCCTGGGCAGGAGGACGCATGGGAAAAGGCTACGCCGTGCAGGGCAACATCCTCGCTGGGCCCGCAGTGGTCGAGGCCATGGCGGAAGCCTTTGAAAAAAGCGCCGGTCTGCTCCTCGCCGAACGCCTCCTGGCGGCTCTGGACGCAGGACAGGCCGCCGGGGGCGATCGCCGGGGCCAGCAGAGTGCCGCCCTGCTCATCGTCCGTGAAGGCTGGGGATACGGGGGTGGCAACGACCGGTTCCGGGACCTGCGGGTCGATGAACACGTGACCCCGATCCTTGAACTGCGGCGGGTTTACCGCAAACATTGTGACTTGTTCCCCAGGCCGGATGGCCGCGTTCCCCGGGACGTCTCCCCTCCGGATGGTGCTTCAAATGCGAAAGCCAAATAGTTTGCGGCCTTACCTTTTCTTTCTTTCACTCATCGGATAATCTGCCTCCCACCATTATGAAAACATCCCCCATTTTTGCCTTCTCCCACGGCTTGCTCGCCGCGGGACTGCTGCTCAATCTTCCGGCACTGGCACAGTCCCCCGCCGACAGCGCTCCCATTGACATTGCCGCCCGACGGGATTCGGTCGTCAACCTGGAGCGCCACATCGAGCAGCGTGAACTTCGGATGGACCAACTCATTCAGGACATCAAAACCTTGGATCAGCGGGTCGAATCGAAAGTGGAGGAAATCGTCGGAATGCTCGGCGCTTCGAAAGACTCCGAGGAGTCCAAAGTCCGCGTGGCCCGGTTGAAAGCGGATATGATCGTCGGATTGAAAAAAACGATAGATTACTACAAAAGGAACGAGGATGCGGTGCGGGAACAACTCAAAAAGGCTGACCCGAATGTTCCCCGGGAGACCTTGGAAAAAGACCACCAGATTTTCCGGAACCGCATCGAAAAGCGGGTCGGGCAAATCACCCAATTGGCCAGCACGTTCACCGATCCCAAAGAACTGGAAAAATACGAGGTGATTTCCACCAGTTATTGGAATGGCTGGAGCCGAGACAATATCGCGATCGCAGAAGACTGGAAGCAAAACCGCCGGGAATCGCGCCACACCGATGCCGGCAAAACGGCGGTGATCAAGGGACTGCAGGAAAGCATCGACTACCAGACCAAACGAATCGATTTCCTAAAGGAGAAGCTCAAGGGAACCAACCTGACCGATCTCGAGCGCGAACTCTTCCAGTCGGAAATTGCCCAGAATGAATCCATCATCGAGCAGAGGAAAGTCCAGATCGAGGAATTCGCGTCCAGTGCCCCTCCGGAGACGGAGTCGCTGGACCGGAACACCGCCCACAACATGGAACTGCTGATCCGTGACTCCCGAGCGGACCTGCGGGAGGATTTCTTCTCCATTTTCCGCAAGTACGCGGAACTCAACAGGGCCCGGGCGGAACTGAAAGGTCTCACGGACAATCTGGCGGCTCGCAAAGCCTGGCTTGCGGACTACGACGCCAAAAACCCGAAGTAATCTACAGTTTCACTCGCATCCCGGGAACCTCCGGGATCGGGACCAATTCCCAAAAAAAATCCCGGACAAGTCAGGTCTGCACGACCTGGCATTGCCGGGATATTTCGCTGGTCAGAAGCGACTCTCAGAGACGCTTGACGCGGAAATTGCGGAAAGCCACGGGGTCATTGTGGCCGGCGAATCCGATGTAACCGGTCTTGTTGTCGAGACCTTTTGGTGGATGAGGGATTTTGGAGCGGTCCAACTTGTCCACATCCACATCGAGAATGCGGTTCCCATTGAGAACGACCGTGATGCGCTGGCCTTTGACGGTGATTTCCTCGTAGTTCCACTCTCCAACGGGACGGAGAAACCCATGCTTGGCTCCGAAGCAATGGTAGATCGAACCATGATACTGGTATGGTTGCAGCGGCGCCTTGGGATGGGCGGCATTGTAGCCGTC
>JADZAX010000432.1 GCA_020852405.1 Verrucomicrobiales bacterium | reverse complement strand
TGTCCGTGGTGGTTTTCTTCCCTTTGGTGGTGGTGGTGGTCACATTGACCGACGAAATCGCTTTCGTGACATTGTCTCCGGAAAGGGCGAAGGTCTGGGTGGCTCCGGACAAGCCGGAGTAACTGAGGGAAGATCCATCATTAAGGTTCAAATCCACCGAACTGAGGGTTCCGTTGGTGTTGACGACCACCGAATTGTTAGTCTGGTTGAAGGTCAATTCCACCTGGACCGCGCCCGATTTGGCGGAAACTGTCGAAGATTTGATCTCATCGTCCACGGTCGGGTCAGTGTCTTCACCGATCTTGCTGTTGCCGGGATTGCTCGAATCCACCCCGTCAACGTTGTTCCCATGGCCGTTGTTGTTCTTGGGTTCCGGCTGGTTCCACATTTGGCCTCCCCAAGAGTAGGCTCCCGGAACCCCGTCGGCATCCGCCTGGGCTTGGATCCCGGTGAAGGTGAATTTGTAATACTTGCCCATCGGTTGGGCCTGATCGAAGGGCAATTGCCCCTCATATCGCCAGCCAGAGGGCAAACCGGGAGCTCCCAGTTCGATATGACTGGCCTGGCCGTGAATTTTCACGGGAGCGCTCGAAAAAAGAACCGCCATCAATGAGTAAAAAAACAAGTTCTTCATATTAATTCCTCCAACTTTATAAAAACCATAATCAAAACCCCCGTTGAGCGCAACAATAATTTTTGTAATTATTGTTTTTATATCCAATTCAGCTCCAATGGCGCCTTCCCGTTGGGATTCATCTTGGCAAAAAGACCAAGTCATGGCCTATTCCCCTGCATGGCTGGAAAATATCCGAACGAAAATGTCCTGGTCGTCCCCCGCGCCCTCTTTGATGCGCTCGGCGCTTTCCACGGACTCTGCACCGAACCCGAGCGCTATGTCCCCGCGCTGCTGGATCCGGCCAACAATTTCTTCCTCGCCCGCGACGACGCCGAGGAGGATCCCGGACACAAACAGATCATCCCCTACGCCATTTTCCACCATCAGGGACGCTTCCTGCACTATGTCCGGGGAGGCGGCGGCGGAGAAAAGCGGCTCGCCGCCAAAGGGTCCATCGGCATCGGAGGCCACATCAATGACACCGATGCCCACGCGGCAAGGCGGCATCTCGACAAGGACACCTACACCCTGGGCGTGGAACGGGAGATCGAAGAAGAGCTCGCCCTCGGGGGTGGACACTCCCAGCGCATCGTGGCCCTGCTCAATGACGACTCCAATCCCGTGGGACAGGTGCATCTGGGGATCGTCCATTGGTTCGACCTGGACTCGGCTGACGCCGCTTCCCGGGAGGATCAGCTGACGGATTTGGAATTCCTCACCTTGGAAGAACTCCAGGCGCGGCGCGACCGTCTCGAGACCTGGTCCCAGATCTGCCTCGACAGTCTCCCGGCCCTGATGGCGCGGTGAGAACTCCGGATGCCGGATCGATCCCTCACCGCTGTTTCACCGGTGCCGGCTTGGCCTTGGGTTGGGTGGTCCGCCGCGGAGCGGTCGTCCGTTGGGCGGTCTCCGTTGGTGCCATCACCGGCGGCGCATGATGCAGAACCTTGCGCCGCGGACGCAGACCGGCCACCAGAGGCCTGATGACGTGGTGACGCAGCCCCTGCTCAAGGCGTTTCAGGAAATGCGGGCGGGCCACGGCGGCCTTGGTTTTGACAGAGGCCTTGGCGGCCTTGAGATCCGCCTTGAGCGCCGCGATTTTCTGCCGCGCGGCAGAGACCTTGTTCTGCAGGCTGGAAACCTGGCTGCGCATCCCGTGCATTTCCGAGAAAGCCCCCAGGCTGGCGGTGAGAAACCGGCGCTGCCAGTCCGGCACCCCTTCGAGGGCGGCACTGACGGCGCGAAGTTGGTTGTCCCGCGCATTCGTGACCCGGCTGAAACCGGACTCGAGGTGGCGGTAGTAAAAGAGGAACTGCGGGATCACCGCGAGATCCCATCCGCCCTCGACGAGACGGAAGAGGAAATCGTAGTCCTCATAGGAGGTGCGGCGGTCGGTCCCGAACCCGCCGACGCTCTGGAAGACCTCGCGGCGGACGATGAAATTGGCATCCCCGAAGACATTGGCCACCATGCCGGAGGCAAGATCGCCCCCGATCGGCGTGTAGGCATAAATGCTTTCACGATGATCGGCCCCATGCTGGAAGGCGGTGAAGTAGCAGGTCAGGCAGTCCGCCCCGGAATGCTCCAGAGAAGCGACCATCTGCTCAATCATGCGGGGATTGGCGATGTTGTCGGAGTCCATGAAGACCAGGTAGCGACCGCGGGCCCGGGAGGCGGCGAAATTCCGCGTCGCGCCAATGCCCTCATTCGGTTTGCGGAGAAAGCGCCAACCGAGATCGGCATACAGTTCCCGCATGGCGTCGAAGAACTCCACGGAACGCGCATCGGTCGAGCCGTCGTCGACGACCACGACTTCGAAGTTTCCGCAGGTCTGCTCGGCCAGGCTTTCCAAAGTGTCCGCCAAATAGTCAGCGGCATTGAAATACGGAATGCAGACGGTCACGGCCGGCGTCCCCGGAGACGACAGGCCCCGCAGGACCGGCTCAGTCCGGGCGATGGGGTCGAGGCCGAGCTGGCGCACCAGGCCATCCTCCGGCATGCCGGGCATCAGGGTGAAAGGCACCCGGACCCCCCGCTGGGCGGCGGGAGTCAGAGGCACCTGCTGGAGAAAGGTCGTCCAGCGGGCCCGGGCGAGGTTCGGGCTGTAGACCGGCTCATGGCGGGTGAACGCCCCCTCCATCAGGGCCGGACGCAGTTGCGAGAGCAGTCCGCGGGCGGTGGGTTCGGGAAGCACGGTGCCGGGCACAAAGATTTCAGGCACCCCGCCGACGCCGGTCGGCAGGATGTTCAACCCCATGGTCACGGCTTCAAGCACGGCATAGGGCATGTTGTCGAGCAGGCTCGGGGTCACCACGAGGGCGTCGCGGTGGGCGAGGAGATATTTCATCGCATCCTCATGACCGAGGCCATCGACAATCCGGACTTCAAAGGGACGCGCCGCCCCGTCTTTCGGTCCGAGGCGCTCGCCCAGCCAGGTGCAGGCATCCTGCTGATCCACCTGGCCGTTCTTTCCGAGGAAATGCAACCGCAGACCGCGTTTCGCGGCTTTCAGTTCCGGCTCCAGAGCGAGCATGGCCTGGACAAAAATCTCCAGACCTTTGCGGGTCTCGAGGCGGCCGAAGAAGATCACGTCCCGTCCTCCGAAGGCCATCGGTTCCGGGGAAGCCGGCGTCTCGAGGAGAAGGGGCAACACTTCCCGGCGCGCGGGCAGTTTCCAGCCATGGGCCTGGACCCACTCGAACATGTGACGGGACGGAGCCAGCACCAGGTCGGAATACTGCGCCGCGTGACGTTCGCAATGGTCGAGCATCATCGTCTCCACTCCACCGACGGGCCAATCTTTCATGCCGTCGCGCTGCCACTCCGCCGGGGAGTGCAGCATGGTCGCCAGGGTCACTCCCTGGAAAGCGAGACCAGCGCGTTTCATCTGGACTGGGACGAAGCCGTTGGCCTGCCAGTCCTGGAACATCACGAGATCAAAGCGTTGTTCCCGGGCGGCGAGCCAGCGCGCCACGTCGAGACTGCGGCGGACAAACCAAGGAGCCCCGTGGACCGGAAAGTCGAGGTCCGCGCTGCTGTTCTCATCCAGCGTGACGAATTCAACGCCGAGCGACTCGCGATACTCCTCCCGGTGGCTTTCGGCGGTGCCGTTCTGCACCGGACCGGTGAAGAGGACGGTCACCGAGTGTCCCGCTTCACGGGCGAATTTGGCGAAATGATGGCAGTGGGTGCCGATGCCACCGTTGTTGATGGGGCCGACAATGTCCGGAGTGACGAGGCAGATTTTCATGATGGAGCGGTATGGTGGGAAGTTTCAGAAGTTCGGAATCGAGAATCAGGCGGCCTGAATTTTGAGGGTCTTCGGAGCCAGACGGTGGAGATGCCCCGTTTCGGTGCGGGTCTTGAGCTTTTCGTATTCAGTCAAAGCCATGCCGACCACCTGGTCCATGTTGTAGTAGCGGTAGGTGGCGAGACGACCGACGAAGCTGACCCGTGATTCCTGCTCGGCGAGCGCCCGGTATTTCTCATAGATGGCCTTGGCATCGGAGGCCGGCACCGGGTAGTAAGGAACCTTGCCGTCCTGGTAGTCGTCGGGGAATTCCCGGACGATGGTGGTGTTCTCCGTCTGCTGCCGGGTGGCATGTTTCACTTCGACAATACGGGTGAATCCATGGTCGTTCGGATAGTTCACCTGCATCGCCGGCTGCCAGAAACCCTCACGCCCCGAGATGGCGGGACGGCCCGCCGCGCGGAGTTGCTCCGGGGTGAAGCTTTCGCGTTCGAACCGGAGGGAGCGGTAGGGCAGATGCCCGAAACGGTGATGGTAAAAGAGATCGACCGGTCCGGTGTAGATCAGATGGCGATGCTTGATGTGGGGCAGCACTTCGCGGAAATCGGTCTTCAGCAGAACTTTCACCCCCGGCGAAGCCTGCAGCATGTTCTGGAACATCCGGTGGTAACCCGCCTTGGGAAGCGCCTGGAATTCATCGACCAGATAGCGGTCATCGCGGTTCGTCCGGATGGGAATGCGGCCGCAGACACTGGCATCCAGTTCGCGGGGGTGGCGCTTCCACTGCTTCAGGGTGTAGCCCTCAAAAAATTTCCGGTAAAGCTCCCACCCGACCTGGGACACGATGACTTCTTCGGAATTGGCCGGCTTGGCGATCGGGACCCGGACCCGCTCCAGATAGGCGGCAAACTCGGCTTCGGTCGAGTCCCGGCCGATGATCTGCTCGTAGGTGTTGAGATTGATGGGAAATTTCCAGAAACGCCCTTCCGAATGACTCAGAATCTTGTAGTCGCAGGACAACCACTCGGTGAACCGACTCAGGTATTCCCGGATGCGGGGAGAGTTGGTGCGGAAGTAGTGCGGGCCGTATTTGTGCACCAGAACACCGTGATCATCGTATTCGTCATGGCAATTGCCCCCGATGTGCTCGCGCTGTTCGATGACCAGGCAGGAAGCCCCCAGCTCCGAGGAGAGCCTCTCGGCCATCACAAGGCCGGCAAAGCCGCCTCCAACGATGAGGTAATCACAGGTGATCATGACTGAAACATTAAAAATTCGATTATCAACAATTCCTAATATTACAGTTTTTATGGTTCTTTCAACCATAAATTTTATGAAAATTAGATTTTAACTATTTTTCCCATAATAACCATGAAAACAGGCTGCTTTATTTCGAATCCCTCCTCTCCCGACTTTGCCGCGTCCCCGTACTGGTCGGGACGAAGGCTGCGTGGTATCCTCCCCGCCATGTCCCACGCCACTTTCCGTCTCTGCGACCTCCTCTGCTGCGCGATGCTGGCCGCTGCCGGTTTGGGCCCGCTCGCAGCCCAGGAAAAAGCCCATCTCGCGCTTTCGTCTGATTTCCAACCGTATGTAGAACCCGGCTTTCCGTTTCTATTCCAGACCTTCGACGCCCGGGGACTCGGCGAGAAATGGCCGGAAGACAATCTGGTGCCGCGCGGTATTCTCCTTAGCCCCGGAGGAGGGCTGCATCTTTGCTTTGATCCCGATCTCCTCCGGGTGGCGCTGATCTGGCGGGAGTCGAAAGAGGGCGAATGGCTCTCGATGAATGGCATGGCCTCCGGCTCCTACCGCCAGCCCGCCCAGAAAGCCGGCGCCGGGGAGAAAAACCTGCCCCACCCGCTGGGAACGCCACTGCTGGCGACCTCCTTGGGAGCCGGCTGGAGCAGCGGGGAGACGCCGGATTTCTCCGATCCCCGCCCGCGCGGAGCCGCCGATCCCGGCGAGGTGGGCCTGGGGCCGTTGCCAGCGGATCGGGGACAATGGCAGGGCGTGACCTTGCAGGATGGCCTGCCCCATCTGCAGTATCTGATCGGGCCGGAGCACATCCTGGTGTCGGAATCCTACCAGTTGGAAGGTGGCACTCTGGTCCGCCACTTGAAAGTCAGCCCGCACGCCACGCTTCTGCAATGTGTCTTGGGACAGCAGGGCGAAGGGGAGAGTCCGTTGAGCGTGACGCCCGAGGATCTTCGACTGGAGAAGACGCCGACCGGGAAGGTGTTGCTACTCCCGCCTTCCGGAGAGACGGTTTCCGTCAAGGTGGTGCTCCATCCCCCCAAAACCGCCACCCCAGCCACCCCGCCGTGGCCGGGATTTGGAGACCGCGCCATCGAAACGCCGATCACGGCCGGTGTGCTGGATAGTGGCGGACTCGTCGTCGACCGCATCGCGCTGCCGGTTCCCAATCCTTGGAAACGCACTGTCCGCCTTTCCGGGATGGATTTTTTTGCGGACGGCCGGGCCGCCCTGTCCACCTTCGATGGCGACGTCTGGATCGTCTCCGGTTTCTCCGGGGACAGCACCAAGGCCCTCTGGAGAAGGTTTGCCTCCGGTCTGCAGGAGCCGATGGGACTCCAAGTGGTCGATGACCTGATTTATGTCTTCGACCGCAACGGCATCGAAAGACTCCACGACCGGGACGGCAACGGGGAAGCGGACGAGATTGAAAGCTTCTGCAATCTGGTGCCGCAGACTGCGGAAACCCGGGAATTTGCCATGGATCTGGTGAAAAAGCCGGGCGGTGGCTTCTACCTCGCGAAAGGAG
>JADZAX010000431.1 GCA_020852405.1 Verrucomicrobiales bacterium | reverse complement strand
GGATCTACGCTTCTCTGCTCTGCCTGGTTTTCAAATTTGAATGGGCCCCCGAATCGATCGGTTACAAGGAGAACTTGCTCCAGGAAATCCGCAACGATGCCAAGGGAAAAAAGGACACCGGACGCTACCAAAGTTTTGGCTGGCTCCATGTCAACGAGGTGGACCAGCGGATCTGGTATGTCGGGCGGGTGCCTTCCAGCTTCCGCGACAAGTTCATCTCCCTGGTGGTGGCCGAGATCACTCCCGAAGGACAGGTCAAACGCACTTGGTGGGCGAGATCGGCCAACTGGACAACCGACGGTGCGTGGTGGTTGCGGGACGGCAGGGTACACACCTACCCGGAAGACGGTGCCCCGGTCATTGAGACCTTCCGCAAATGCCGGATCCGCGGCTGGCAGGAAACGCCATGGAAAATCACCAGCTCGGCCTTGAAACCGGAATTCTTGAGTGTGCCCGACTTGTCCGGATTCCTCCGCACCAATGCCGACTACAAGCCCGAGCAGCTTGCCCCTTACCGGACGAATTGGTGGAACGCTTTCGCGGAGCCATTCTCCTGTCTGGTCATCACACTCATCACGGCCCCGCTGGGGGTCGTCTATTCGCGCCGAGGCATCATGGGAGGGGTCGCCTACACGATCGCTATTCTGGCCGGCATTTACGTGCTCCCGGGGGTGTTTCTGCTTCTTGGAAAAAAATCCGTCATTCCTGCGATCCTCGCCGCTTGGTCGACCAATCTCATCTTCGCCATCATCGCGGCCCTGCTCCTCATCTCGAAGTCCAAGAACCGTGACATCCCCAAGCTCAGCAGTTGGCTGCGCAATCGGAAACTCCGCCGCAGGCTTCATGCCTGAGACGACGGTTCCGGCTTTCCGGGGCGGGTCAGAATGGCTTTCATCGTTTGTTTAGTTTCTTCCTCCATGGCCATCACTGAAGATTGGAAAATTCGGTCCCGCTCCCGCGAATGCTTCCACACCCAGCGACCTTTTGAGGACGGCGATCCTTTTTTCACCGCCATCTTCCCAGATCCTGAGACCGACGGTTACCTGCGACGGGATTATTCAACGGCGGCGTGGGAGGAACTCCACGATGGATTTGAAATCCCCCCTTTTTCCTATTGGCGGGCCATTTTCAAAATCCCTCCACCACCCGTGGAGAAGCCCCAGGTCATCGAAAAGCATTCCGCCGAGTCCACCCTGCGGCGTCTCATCGACGAAGACTTACCCACCACCATTCATGCGCGTTACATTCTGGCCCTCATGCTGGAACGGAAGCGGACCCTGATCCAGGTGGATGTCAAGGAGGTCGGCGGGTCGCGCCTCCTGATTTATGAGCACAAAGCCACGGGTGACGCCTTCATCATCGTCGATCCCAGGCTCAAGCTGGACGAAATTCAAAAGATTCAGGAAGAAGTGGCCGACCTTCTGGGCAGCACTCCGCCCCCAACTCCGGAAGAACCCACCGAAAAGGAAGCCCAGACTGCGGAACCTTCCCAAGCCACCTCGCCCTCCGACGAGTCCGCTACAGTCGAGGAGGATCCCGGTGTGTCTCAGAAATCCACGACGTAAAGAACGTCCTGCGAGACCATTTCGGCTTCTTCAAGCCGGACCCAGCGTTCGAGATACCGCTCCCCCCAGCTGTCACTGAAACACAATTCGTTCGTCGCTTCATTGTAGCCGACAATCAGCGTGGCATGAGCACGGCTCGTGTCCGGCGGCAGGGTTTTTCCTTTGACTTCGGCATCCATTTGCTTGGTCCACGCCGCCCAATCCGAGATCGCTTTTCGTTTGGCCGTGCGGTCGTTGGCCAGTTCATTGAACTCCTTGGTCGAAAACATCCCCCAGATCATGGGGATCCCCTGATCGATGAATTTCTTGACCGTTCTCATTTTCAAATCCCCCCGGATGGTTTCGAAGGATCGTCCTTTGCGTTTGATGTCCCGCCCGACATTGCCAAAAAGGGTATCGAACGAGGTGCCGCCGCCGAGACCGGATTCGCCCACCATCGCCAACAGATACATGTCCGCAGAAAGCCCCATCCATCGCATGGCCCTTTCGCAAGTGGCGGGCACGCAATAGCCTTTCGGCCCCTGATCCACCATGGGAATGTCCGCGATGTAGACGTCCCCGTTGGACCGCTTTTCCAGACTGCCGCGGACACGGTCCCTCACCGTGGAGTCCGAAACCCGTGAAGCCTTCCCTCGCTCTTCGGCAAATTGTACCGGAACGATCTGGAGCCCCACATACTCGTCGTCCACCGAGGCGAGAAGGAACGCGTGTTCTTTCCAATCCCACCGCGACACGTTGTGCCGGCTTTCACCTTCTCCGAATTTCTGCCGCGAAGGTTCGCCCAACACCTTTGTCAGACAATCCTCGATGGCCTTGGTTTCTTTTGCCATGGCCGCCCTCAGACCTTCGATGCCGCCGATCGCTTTCTCTTTTTCGAAATGCTTTTCCCCTGATCCGGCCGCGCCAAAAAAGTCCCCTTTGTTGGCGAAAACCAGGGACAGCGTGGTTATTTTGCTATCTTCTCCGTAGAGCGCGGCAGAGTATGGACGGGCATTGAGGAACCGGTAATCCTCCTTTGGATAACTCCGGAAGCTGGATGAAAACTTGGTCTGCGACTCCTGCTTCCAACCGAGGCGTTGCGCGGTCGCTGCAATGTCCACCTGAAAGAGCGACTCCTCGACGAACAGCGGCTGCCCCAAGGCCTCATTGATC
>JADZAX010000430.1 GCA_020852405.1 Verrucomicrobiales bacterium | reverse complement strand
CTCTGGCCTCAAGGGCGGACTGATTGCAGTTGCTGGAGCAACCCAAGGTATTCCCGGTTCTCAGGATCCAGCGCCACCAGATCCCGCGCGGCGCGAAGCGCCTCGTCGATCCGCCCGGCGTCACGGTGCACAGTGGCGAGGGCGATGAGATATTCCGCATGTCGGGGGGCCAGTTCGTGGGCTTTCGTGAGATGGGGCACGGCTTCGACATAGCGGTTCAACGAATTCAGCGCCACTCCCAGGAAATACTGCAGTTCCGCATTCCGAGGGGAGAGGGTTACCGCCGTCCGCATTTCCGCCAACGCCTCCTCATAGCGCTTGGCCCGGACGAAAAACCTCGCGAGCGCATCATGCGCCAGCGCCGCCTGTTCCGGCAGGCCTTGGGGAGCCATCCGGATCGCATCCTGAAGCAGCGCCTCTTCCTCCACGCTCCGGCCCTGCTGGCGCATCAGATCGCTCAGATTGACCCGTGATCCGATGTCGGTGGGATCGACCTTGAATGCGGTGCGGTAGGCTTCCTCCGCGTCCTTAGGTTTGCCCAGCTGGGAGAAATACATCCCTCTCCCGGCGTGGCCTGCCGCCCGGTCTGAGATCGCTTCCATCCGCTCCAGATACTCGGCGCCAGCGGCATCAAAGGCCCGGCCCTGTTCCTCGTTCATGAGACTCCTCCCCGCTGCAAGAACCCGGGCGGCCTCAACGCGGACGGCCCGGACTAGATCCTGCAGCAGCGGACACCCCAGCCGGACCCGGACCTGGGGAGGAAATGATTCCAATGCGGCAACCGCTTCTTCCCGCACCAAGGGATCCGCATCCGCAAAGCCCGCGGCCAGAGTTGGCTCCACCGAGGCATCGGTCCCCAGGCGGGGAATTTCAGAAAAGGCGGTGGCCCGGACGATCCCGGGCCGGTCGCGGTCCGTCGCCAGAGCCAGCAGACGGTCACGGGTTTTGTGCCCGCCTTCCCGGATCGCCGCGAGCGTTTCTCCGTAGTGCTCGTTGCGGGGGCCCTTGCCCCACCATTGGGTGAAAGCTTCCGCCGCCCAAGCCGCGTCCTTGTCGGTGTGGCAATTGTTGCAGGCGTTGGGCGTCCCCAATTTCACCGAGAGATCCGGTCGTGGCTTGCGCAAACTGTGGTCTCTCCGCCCATCGACCACCATGTAGTGCTTCACCGGCATATGGCAGTCCACGCAACTCGCCCCGGTGCTGCCGACCGGATGAAAGTGATGGGTTGGAGTGTTGTATTTTTCCGGTTGATGACAGCGGACACAGAGGGCATTCCCGGATGCGACGAGCTTCATGGTGTGCGGGTGGTGACAGTCGGTGCACCGCACCCCGGCATGGTACATCCGGCTCTGCAGAAAAGAGCCGTAGACATAGACTTCCTCGCGGATCTGGCCATCGGACTGATAAAGGCTTTCGGATAGGACGGAGGGATCGTGGGTGTCGAGAAAAGAATGTCCCGCTTCGTGGACTGCCTGGAGGGGCTGACGATGGGAGTGGCATCGGGCGCAGGTTTCGACCTGCACCGTGGACCCCAATGGCACCGAACGCTTGGGAAGCCCGGTGGTGGGATCAACCGGCCAGGCGGCTTCCTCTTTTTCGCGCAAGGAAACCAACAGTCCCTTGCTCTCCAGATAATCCGCCACGCCGGTGAGATCCTGCTTTGTCGTCTCCGGGCCGCTTTTCTGTGCTGAGGCATTGGCCCAGGCAATGTGGGCCGACCCTGGACCGTGGCAGGCCTCGCAACTCACGTTCATTTCCGACCACTCGGTGTGGTAGGTCAGGCTGGGGACATCAAAATTTTTCCGCAGATTGGTCGAATGACAATCCGCGCACATGAAGTTCCAATTGAAATTTGGTCCGGTCCAATGCAACACGTCCCCGGGAGGGATCTCTTCATCGGGATAGAGGTGATACCAACGCTGCCCCCCGGCTTCCGCCGGACGGGAATCCCAGCAAACCTGAAAGGCCTGATACCGCCCACCGGGAAATGCGATGAGATATTGCTGGAGCGGATAGAACCCGAACGTGTAGGCCACCTCGTAATCGGTGGGTTTCCCATCAGGCCCTTCGGTATGAATCCAATATTTCCCGTCCTGGCGGTAGAATCGGGTTTCGTGACCAAAATGGGTGAACGTCACTCCACTGAAGTCACCCAACACCGTGTCCGGGGTCGCCGGTTCCATGGCCCGGTGATGATCCGATTTCTGCCAGTCGACAAAGGCCTGGGGATGGCAACTCTGACAATGCGCCGCACCGACAAATTCCGCCTGGATCTCGGGGTGCCACGGAGAAACCGGCGTCGAAGATGGGCCCTCACCGTCCTTTTTCGAAGGGGCGCCACAACCAGCCAGCCCCAGGACCAAGCACCACCACCACCAAGCCGGGGCCACCGATCCGGCCAAGGCCCTGATCCTGCCCAGACAAGGGATCACGGTGTGGCAGGAAGATTGCGCCAAACGATATTTTTGTATTGGGCTCGGGTCTGGAACGAGGCCACGCCAAGCGGCACGCAGAGTTCGATGTCGCCCGGACGGAGGCTGATTTTGCGGTCCTTCAATTCCAAGTCCACCATCTGCTTGTCATCGATCCATGCTTCCAGCTTGGCATCCGTGACCTTGACCCGGATATGGTACCAACGCTCTTTCTCAAATCCGGCCACATTCATGGTCTCATTTTCTGAGGCATCCAAATCGTCGACACTGGAGACGCCAACCACTCCACCACCCCACCCGCCGCAGAGGAACGTGGCGTGCGATTCCTTCACAGGGAAGGTCAGGGCGCAGAAGAAGTCGTTCCCGTCAAGCTTCCGGGCATCCAGATTGATCTCATAGTTGGACTTGGCTGGAAGCTCCCCGGTCCATTTCACCCCGGTCATGATGGCGCCAAAATCGACTTCAATCATCCCCTCAGGGACGACTTCCACCGAGCCTTCTCCACCGAACGCAATGCTTTCCCATTTTCCCAGAGTTTTGCCGTCGAAAAGCACGTGCTCATTGGGATCTTTCGGAGGTGTTTCCGGAACAAGAGGAACCTCCTTCGCCGGAGCGGCTACGGCAGCGGTGCCGCCGGAATCATCCTTGGGAGCGCCAGCGGGGGCAGGCGCAGGTTTCTCCCCGTCAGGAACCGCAGTGACGGCAGCCGCAGTCGCCTGCTCTGCCGTGCGAACCAACCCCGGAAATTTGCCATTCGCGTAATCCACCGACCAAAGAAACAATCCTGGTTTCTGGTAGAGGGAATAATGAACCCCCGCACCGGCCACAAGGAGCAGGATGAGGAGCAGGAAGAGACGTTTCAAAAAGACCGGCATAAGACCAGTAGCCTGTGATGCCGGGACCGTTGGTGCAAGGAAAAAATTTGGCCCGCTTCATACCCGGATCAAGGCTCTGGAATCGGACAAATGAGATCCTCTCTGGTTCGATCGAGGCGCTGTTCTGCGGAAGGAGATTCTGGACCAGCAAAACATTGAGAGCGGGAAAGATGACTCTATTTCCAAAAGGTCCCCGATGGACGAGCCATTCCAGAAAGGATTGGGAAGACTTTGTATCACTCGGCGGCTACCTACGCCCCGTCCTTGACCCCGGAGAGTGCGGGTTTTAGGATGGCACCGGTTCACCCCCTTTTCATCCCATGCGCCGCCGCCACTTTCTGCAATCTTCCCTTCCCTT
>JADZAX010000429.1 GCA_020852405.1 Verrucomicrobiales bacterium | reverse complement strand
TTCCGTCTGTCAAGGCTCAGATGATGCCGCACGGGAGCACGGCGCTAGAAGAGAATGACGCTGCCGACTTCGCAAGGACGCCCCGAGGCTCACTTGGCCAGTGCTTCATAGCCGGAAATGACGTCGGAAAGCTCCTCGTCGATCGAACTCTGCCGGAGCCGGTGAAAATTGCTGTGAAGGGTCTCCAAAAGCTCTTCAATAGTCCTCTCGGCGCGCTCCATGGCCGCGAGCCGGCTCGCGTTTTCGCGGGTGAGCGATTCTGCACAGGCGCGGAAAATCGAAATGAACAGGTATTCTCGGATGAGGACCCGCAGAGTCGCGGCACGTCCATTCAGCACCTCCGGCCGGAGCTTTGAGGGCCACTTCAGCCGGGTCACATGCTGCTGCCAAGCGGCGTCAAGTGGCAACACCAATTGGTGGACCGGCTCGTAGAGCGCCCCGGAATGGGGGCTGTTGTGAAAAACGAGGAGACGCGCGTCGTTGCCATCGGCCACTTGGGATTCAACCTGGATTTGAATCTGTGTGACGAGGGGCGTGATGGCTTCAATGGAATTGGGAACCGGAAAATGGCCGGACATGGACATTCCAGCGGACGAAAGTCTGGAATGCACCCGCTCACCCACCGCCCAAACCTTGGGCACTCCCGGGAAAGAAGAGAGTGTTTCACTGGCATGGTCGGCGATGATGTCGTTGAACTGCCCCACCAGCCCCTGGTCCGATCCGAAGACGATGGCCATGATTTCCCCCTCCTCCGGCTGCCTCTGCCAGTCCCGATCGAGCTGTCCGCTCCCCTGCCCGGTTTCGCGAAGGCACACACCCAGACCCATCTCAACTGTCCGGTAGTAGTGCGTCAAAGATCTCACGGATTGCTCATACTGCCCGATGCTGGAGGCCGCCAACGCCTTCATCGTGCGCACGACGGACTGCAGATCACCGGCACTGGTGATCTTGCGGCTGAGACTGGCCATGGTGTCACTCATGGGTTGGTTGGGGCGGAAGCGTTGGCTCCGAAACGAACGGAAGCAGAGCTCCGCGGGCGATGGCGATAACCGTTTGGCGATCCTCCCCGCTCAAGGCGTCGGCAGTCTCGAATCGTGCGGTCACATCGGCGGGAATCGTCTCCGCGGCTTCATGAACGGCCTTCTCAGCGGAAACCATCTTTTCCAAAGGCACCTCATCGAAGAGCCCCGCCGTCAGGGCTAACAACGTGATGATTTGGGCCGGCACCGGTACCGGGGAGAATTCCGGCTGTTTCAAGCACTCACGAATCCGGCGTCCATGGCCGATGGTCCGGCTTGTGTCATCATCAAGGCGCGCCCCAAAGCGGGCGAACGTCTCGAGTTCTTCGAACTGGGCGTATGCAAGTTTGAGATCCCCCGCAACGGCCCGGTAGGTGGCGCGCTGGGCCTTGCCTCCGACGCGGGAGACGGATTTGCCGACATCCACCGCCGGGAGGACCCCCAGTTCAAACAAGGACGGTGACAGGTAAATCTGCCCGTCGGTAATGGAGATCAGGTTGGTGGGAATGTAAGCGGAAATGTTCTGCGCCTCGGTTTCAATGACCGGCAACGCGGTCAGGGAACCTCCTCCGCGGTCCTCCCGGAGGTGGGTGGCACGCTCCAGGAGACGGGAATGGATGTAAAAAATATCGCCTGGAAAGGCCTCCCGTCCGGGCGGCCGGCGCAGCAGGAGCGACAGCTCCCGGTAGGCGCGGGCGTGCTGGGTGAGATCATCGTAGACGATGAGCACATCGCGTCCTGCTTCCATGAAATGCTCGGCAATGCTGGTCGCCGCATACGGCGCGATGTAGGCCAGGCCGGGAGGGTCATTGCCCTCGGCCACGACCACGACAGTGTGGTCCAATCCGCCTTTTGCCTTCAGAATAGACACGCTTTTCGCCACGGACGAGGCCCGTTGCCCGATGATGCAGTAAACACAGAGCACCTCTTTGCCCCGCTGGTTGAGGATCGTGTCCAAAGCGATGGCTGTTTTGCCGGTCTGTCGGTCTCCCAGAATCAACTCCCGTTGCCCCCTGCCGATGGGTATGAGGGAGTCGATCACCTTGAGACCCGTCTGCAAAGGCACCGTCACCGGAGCACGGTCCATCACGGCGGGAGCAGGGCGTTCGATCGGCAGGCGTCCGCTGCCGGTAACAGGCCCCTTCTCATCCAGAGGGCGGCCGAGGGGATCGATGACGCGGCCGAGCAAGGCATCGCCCACAACCACGTCCATGACTCGGCCAGTGCCCTCGACTTCATCGCCGGCGTGGAGTTGGGAGTAATCCCCGAGGAGCACGACCCCGATTTCGTCTTCGTCGATATTGAAAGCGATGCCATAAAGATCCCCGGGAAACCTCAGGAGTTCTTCAAAGCCCACGCTGGGCAGACCGGACACCTTGGCGATGCCCGTGGACACACTCATGACATTGCCCACTTCCTTCAACGCGAGCCGGGGCTGGAAAGCCGCGCGCCCTTCCCCCAGTGCGGCAAACAAATCGTCAAAGACCCTCGTCAGTGGACCGGTTCTGCTTTTCATGCGCCTGGAATGCTGGTTTCTGCCTCCGGGGGCGCCGGTTTGCCCACCAGTTCTTCGATGCCCGCCTCGAGTGATTTCAGATAATCGGCGATACTCCAACCCAGTTTTTGTCCTCCGGCCGTCAACTCGATACCTCCGACCAGCCCGGGAACGGTCGTGAAACGGGGACGGACATCAGTGGACAGCATCTCCTGCAAAACGTTTCTGATGGCTTCTTGTTGTTCCGGCGGCAAGTCAACCGCGCTGCGGATCATCGGCGGTTCGCTGCCATCCTGGACCGCATCAGCCAACTGTCTCCGCACTTCGTCGTCCGACGATTGCAGCTTGGCAAGGAACACCCCGCAGAGGCGTTCCTCCAAATCCGCTCCGGCAAGATCCGCGAGGGCTTTCCTGGAGATGGCGAACACCTCTTCCTTGGTCCGGCGGGTGATCGACTCCATGAGATTGGCGACCTCCTGACGCCTCGATTCCTGCTGTTTGATGCTCAGTTCTTCTGCCGCTTGGCGGGCTTCATCGATCAACCGCTTTCGCTCCGTATTGGCTTCATCGGTTGCCTTCCCGAGCAGGCCGGCTCGCTCCCGGTCGAACTCCGCGTTTTTGCGCTGGAACTCGTTTCTTTCTGCTTTGGCCTCTGTCTGCCGGGCGTCCGCATCCGCCAATTCCGCGGCGATCCGTTGCTCCCTCGCATCGATCGCATGCAGAACGGGCTGGTAGAGGAACCGCTTCATCAACCAGACAAGACCGAGAAAATTCAGTGCCTGGGCACTGACAGTAAACCAGTCAATCAACATGGCTTCACTTGGTGGCGGTCTCAGCGAGGAAATGCGTCCAGAACGGATTGGCAAAAATCAGGATCATGGAAACCACGAAGCAGTAGATGGCCGTGGATTCGATCATGGCAAGTCCCACAAACAACGTGCGGGTGATCGTGGCGGAGGCATCGGGCTGTTGGGCCAGCGAAGTCAGGGCCGTTGCGACGGCTCTGCCTTCGGCGAACGCGGGGCCCATACAGCCAAAGCTGGTGGTGAGCCCCGCCGTGATGATGGAGGTGATGGCGATGAAGATGGTGTCATCCATGGTTTTCTGTGGGTGCGTGGGTTGATGTTTCGGTTTCACGGTGACGCCCCGACTTGGCTGTGCGGGTGCGCATGGCGGCGGCAATGTAGACAGCGGCAAGAATGCTGAAAATATAGGCCTGCACCATGCCGGTGAGCAGGCCGAGCAGGGTCATCAGAATGGGAAAAAGAAACGGAGTGATCGAGAGAAGGATGGCGATGATCATCGCACCGCTCATCATGTTCCCAAAAAGGCGCACCGCCAACGCCAGGGTGCGGGACACTTCGCTGATGATGTTGAACGGGAGCATGATGAAAGTGGGCTCAAGGTAGGACTTGAGATAGCCGCCCAGGCCCTGGTCCTCGATCCCGAACATTGGCACCGCAATCAGAACGCAGAGCGCCAGGGCGGCCGTGGTCGAAAGCGAGCCGGTCGGCGGATCGTAACCGGGGATGATGGTGCAGAGACTGGCCATGGCCACGAAGAGAAAAAGCGTGCCGAGAAACCCGAGGTATTTCTCCGGATGACGCAGACCGACATCGGCGATTTGCTGCTTCATTCCGGTGACCACGATTTCCAGAAGATTCTGCCACCGGGAACGCACGTGTTCAGTGGTCAGACGGCGGGTGATGAGCCAGGCTGAGACCGTGAGGAGAATCATCAGTCCCCAGGTTTGGAAAATGGTGGCATTGAGCTTGACGGGCCCATGCTGCCAATAAACGATCTCGTCAGGACTAAGATGCACGGTCGTCCTCCTTCCTTTCGCCCCGCGTCCATCTGAAGAGGGCGAGCCGGGCCAGATAGAAACCCGCGAGGGCGGCAACCAGCCGCTGCCATTGCCCGGCACCCACCCAGTAAAACCCGGCCAGAACCAAACCCGTCCGCAGCACCGCACTGGCAAAAAACCACACCGCAGGCCGGGGTGAGGACACGCCCTTGCGGATGGTCCACCAGAGACCTCCAAAATAGAGGAGCCCCAACACCAAGCCGACGAGCCCGACCAAGATCCATGGCCCTGCTTCATTCATCGTCCACCTCCTGATCCTCATCCATGGCTTTGGCTTCTTTGGCGATCCAACGCCACGCGTTGACACAGCCCAGAACCAGCCCCGTCGTCAGCAGCGCCAGAGTCCAGGAATGGCTGCCGGGATAGTTCTTGTCCAGCCAGATGCCCAAGGCCGCACCCACCAGCGTGGGCACCACCACCGCCCATCCGACGAGCCCCATCATGCCCAGACCGAACCAGACGCCCTCGGCCCCATGTTTCCGCGCCTTGAGTTTCCGGGCCGCCTTGGCCCCGATCTGCTCTGCGAGGGGAGGGCGATTTGCCGAGCGAGGATCTGGGACTCGTTCACTCATGCTGAAATGTCGCCAGGCGGCGCAAAAAACCGGTTTCCAATTTTGCCATCACTTCGCGGGCACTGCGCTCGTTTTCATCGAGGGTGGCATATTCCAGCTCCACCGATTCCCGGAGGGCGGCCAAATCCTGTCCGGCCATGGCCCGGCGCACAGAGACCAGCACATCCGGCCCGGATTTGACCATGACCCCTTCATCCACCGCGACGAAGGTCTCTCCCTCTGTGGCGGTCTCATACATGAGTATGCCCGGCACCAAGGTGGCGAGGCAATCCAACCGCTGCGGCAGCAGACCGAAGGACCCGGTGGCGGTTTCCACGTTGATCCGCAGCACGCCCGCTTTTTCCAAATAAACCCGGAAGGGCAGCAGAATTTTAAGATTCATGGCCAACGGGAATGCGTTTGCCCTGCGGGACCTGCGGATCCTCTGACGGGGCTTTTTTCTTCGCCTCATCGATCGATCCGATCATGTAAAGCGAGCTTTCAGGGTAGTCCTTGAATTCGTCCTGGAGAATGCGTTCGCACCCGTCCAGGGCATGCTGGAGACTGACGAGCCTGCCCTCGTGACCGGTGAACTGCCCCGTGGTGAAAAACGGCTGGGTCAAAAAGCGCTCCAACCGCCTGGCTCTGGCCACCACCTTCCGGTCTTCCGGGGACAACTGTTCCAGGCCAAGCATGGCTATGATGTCCTTGAGGTCGGCGTATTGCGCCAAGGTACGGCGAATTTCCTGGGCGATCTGGTAATGCCTCATTCCCACAATGCCGGGAGTGGCCATCTTAGAGCTGGACTGCAGCGGATCGATGGCGGGGAAAAGCCCCTCGCTGGCACGCTTGCGGGAAAGGACGATGGAGGCGGAGAGATGGGAAAAGGTGTGCACCGCAGCCGGGTCGGTGAAATCATCCGCCGGAACGTAGACTGCCTGGATCGAAGTGATCGCCCCACTGTCGGTGTTGGCGATGCGTTCTTCCAATCCTGAAAGTTCGGTCCCCATAGTAGGTTGGTA